>QHXH01000015.1:0-3783 GCA_003222855.1 Acidobacteriota bacterium | reverse complement strand
CGGCGATGTCCGCCAGAAAGTTGAGCGGCACCACGCCCATGCGACTAACCAAACCCATCGTCGAGCGAATGCCAACGAGGCTCTGATGCGATGACGGACCCCGGATCGAGTTGCCGGTGTCGGTGCCCAACCCAACGGCGCCAAAGTTCGCAGCGATCGCCGCCGCTGTGCCCCCGCTCGATCCGGCGGTGGTGTGATTCAGCGCGTACGGATTGAACGTGTAGCCCGGCAGAATTGAGCCTACCGTTTCAAGTGGCGTGAACGCGAACTCCGCCATGTTCGACTTGAACAGCACGACGGCACCGGCGTTTTTGATCTTTTGCACCACGAACGCGTCCCGGGTCGGAATGAAGTTCGCAAGTGATTGAGAGCCAGCGGTGGTTCGCAGGCCTTTGGTCTCGTAGTTATCTTTGACGACGACCGGAATGCACTCCAGGGGACGCATGGCGGCCCCGGCCTTCATCCGCGCGTCGAGCTCATCCGCAGTTTTCAGCGCGTCAGGATTGAGCAGCACGACGGCGTTGATGGACGGACCCTTCTTATCGTACGCGTCGATGCGCGCGAGGTACGCCTCGACAAGTCCTCGGCACGTGATCTGTTTGGTACGTAGCGCGGTGTGAATCTGGGCGATGGTCCTCTCTTCGACGCGAAACGGAGCCGTTCGTCGCGCTCGGGCTTTTGGAGAGCTGGCTGCCGTTGCGAACGACGCAGTAAGAAGTAGAGCGATCGAAAGAAAGGTCTTCATATGCCCGGCGTCTTCGCTTCCGTTCGCCAATCTCGCATGACTGGATTCCTTAGGCATCCGCCGCGCTAAAACCTGATTACCGTATCCGGCCCGCCTTCAATATGAATACTATCGACAAAGCGTATGTGTTTCGACTCGCTGGTCATAACCATTGAGTGCGTGCGCTTGCCTGAGCCGAAGAAGCGGACCCCGCGCATCAGCGATCCGTCAGTGACGCCAGTCGCTGCGAAGATGATCTTCTTTCCGGGCGCGAGATCGTCTGTGTCGTAGACCTTGTTTGGGTCGGTTATTCCCATCGATTTCAAGCGCTCAATCACTTCTTTCTCAGCCGGCACCTTGTCGCGATCGACGCCGAGTCTCTCCGGGTCGAAAACCAGTCGCGCCTGAATCTCCCCGTTCAAACATTTGACTGCCGCCGCAGTCAATACGCCTTCGGGGGCGCCGCCGATGCCGATACACGCGTGGATGTTGGTGCCGGCTACTGCGGCGGAAATGCCCGCCGAAAGATCGCCGTCGGAGATCAAGCGAATGCGCGCCCCTGCCGCACGCACGTCGTCGATGATTTTCTTGTGTCGCTTTCGATCGAGAACGATTACTGTCAGGTCTTCGATGTCGCGGCCAAGCCGGCGAGCAATGTTTTTCAAATTCTCCTTCACCGGTGCATCGATGTCGATCACACCGCGGGAAGATGGGCCCACCACGATCTTGTCCATGTAAATGTCCGGAGCGTGGAGCAACCCGCCGCGTTCGGCCGCCGCCAGTACTGCAATCGCGTTGTTAGCGCCCAGCGCGCAAAGGTTTGTGCCTTCCAGAGGATCGACCGCGATGTCGACTTCGGGACACGACGCCGCCATTTCTTCGCCGACCCCAAAGCCGCCACCGACTTCCTCGCCAATGTAAAGCATTGGCGCTTCGTCGCGTTCGCCTTCGCCGATTACAACCCGGCCGCGCATCGGCACCGAATCCATGACTTCGCGCATCGCTTCAACCGCAACTTGATCCGAGTACTTGCGATCGCCCTGGCCCATCGTGCGCGCCGCAGCGATGGCCGCCGCTTCGGTCACGCGCAAAAAATCCAATGACAGTTCCCGTTCGGTTCTTACCTCTGACGCCATTGTTTGTCTCCCGTGCGCAGAATAGAGCGCGATGATTTCTGACTAAAATTTTTGAGATTGAAGAAAGCGGCGTCATACTATCAGAGGAGCGCGGCACTTTTCCAACCTGTGATTCTCAATGGTCTACTCTGGTTCGTTTGACTTGCTTTGCCAACTGGCGTAAAAAACCGCCGACATTCTCCCGGCCAGGAAATACTTCCACATGATAAAGCGGGAGGACCATTATGCCGGCGGCAATCCAACAAACTGCAATTAACGAAGACAAGATGAACGCGTTTTATGGGAAAAGTCGTGGGCGACTTTGGCGCCTGCGGGATCGGTTCTGATCGTCGAGCCGATGGCCGGAAACACGGTTGAAGAAAATTTCAATCCCATTGGCCGCACGTTCGCTGCGGCTTCGATTTTGTGTTGCACATCGAATTCATTGGCCCATGATGGACCAGCGCTCGGTGCGGTGGCTTCCGAGGCTGAGCTGCGAAGCACCGTACTCGCCAGTGGGTTCAAGGAATTTCGGCGTGCGACAGAAACGCTGTTCAATAGAATCTTCGAAGCACGTAACTGATTCGTTCGCCGCGTTCTTCGAGAGAGGCAGAACTTAGAACCGCTTGCTGTTTTTTTTGCTTTAGTGCTCGCTTTATCCGCGAAAGGCGTTTACAATGCCGGCCAAATGCCGACAATTCTGATCGTTGACGACGACGCTGCGGTCCGCGAAATTCTAGTGGATCTTCTCTGCGAGAACTACGAATGCAACACCGCCAGCACGGCCGAGCAGGCACTCCAATATCTCGAGATCGAAAACTACGATGCGGTGCTGACTGATTTGGCGATGCCGGGCCTGACGGGTGTTGAAATATTGAAACGCATTAGGCTCAAAGACCTGAACACGCCCGTTATCATCATCTCTGGAAAGCCGCAGGAAGAGGATCCTCAATCGTTGCTAAATCTCGGCGCGTTTGCTTACCTCACAAAGCCGTTTCGGTTGGATGAGATTGAATCCGTGGTACAGAGAGCTGTGGCGCAACACATAGCATAAGAACGTTCACATTCCGCTTGCAACATCAGAGTGCGACTGCTCGATGCGAGTCCGAGGTGCGCCACGGCGGCAATGTCTTTCGCGCCGGCTTTTCCTTCTTCAATCCCAAAGCCCAGTCAGCTTGCATTAACGTGTGAATGTCGCGCGTCCCTTCATAGATGACCGCGGCTTTGCAGTTTCGCAGATAACGCTCGACGGGATAGTCGTTCGAATAACCATTCGCGCCATGAACTTCGATCGCCATCGACGCAGCTTTCTCGCTGCGGATGGTTGCCTGCCACTTCGCCAAACTGGTCGCGCGGCCGCTCGGTTGTCCCTGGTTCTTCAACCATCCCGCTTTCAACCACAGCAATCGAGACATTTCATAGTCAGCTTCCATGTTCGCGATCTTCTGTTTGACCAATTGATGATTGGCTATCTTCGTCCCGAAGGTTTCGCGCTCGTTAGCATAAGCGACCGATGCGTCACGTGATGCGCGGATCACTCCGGTCGCGCCGGCGGCGACCGTGAATCTTCCCTGCTCGAGCGCGAACATCGCGATCTTGAAGCCTTCGCCTTCTTCACCAATCAAATTCTCTTTCGGCACGCGCACGTCCTGCAACGAAAAATATCCGGTGTTACCCGCGCGAATCCCGAGCTTGCCGTGAATTGTTCCCGAGGTGAATCCTTTCATCGTTCGCTCAACGATGAAACACGACATGCCTGAATGATCGCGACGGCGTCGCTTCTCTTCGTCGGTCCAGCAAAAGAAAAGAAAGTTGTCGGCGAAACCGGCGAGACTAATCCACATCTTCTCGCCATTCAAAACGTATTCGTCACCTTCACGCCGCGCGGTTGAGCGAGCGCCAACCACATCCGATCCGGCGCCCGGCTCAGTCAAACCATAGGTC
>QHXH01000688.1 GCA_003222855.1 Acidobacteriota bacterium | reverse complement strand
GAACGTAATCAATCACACGAGATAACATGCGATCGGCATTCTCGCTGGCCTTGATGGGCGCTTGCCCCGTGCCTGGCCCATCCACAGCAAGGAAACCGATGCCGTGCGGCAGGATCGCAGCGAAGCTTTCGGACAAGTCTTCTTTCCGGCTATCCAAGCCGTTGACTGCGATGACCAGAGGCACCGGGATCTTGGCATTTTTTGGCAGCCGCATGTAGCCAATGATCTGTGAGCTCTCAAACGGAATGCGCACCACTTCGAGCGGCGGATCGAAGAAGCGGGCGCGCGCCAGGAATGCTTCGATGGCCTTGGCATAGGAGCGCTGCTTGCCGGGAGATGACGGAATGGGCCAGCGCCCGAAGGAATAGAGCCGCCAGGCGCGAATGTAATCGGCGTTTGCTTTGGCGCGGTTGGTTGCTTCGATCGACTTGCCTTCGTTCATGTAGCGATCGGCTACTTTCATGAACGAAGCAGCCCATTCATCTGGGTCGCGCGTTTTAATCGAGGCAAACGCTTCGCGCACATCAGCAGGATCAAGACCGATCAGCGGATATCGTCCCTGTTCTGCGCGTGCCACCGCTTCAGTTTTGATCTCTTCGATGGTGCGCTCGGGAGCAACTTGAGAGAAGGCGCCCGTGCTGAGAACAATCAACAGATGCGAGAGGACGACCGCGCTCGCAGTACTTGCTGATCTTGCTTGCATAATCAGTCTCCTCTGTGGCCTGTGGGTGTTATTGAGTTTGAGCCGCGCGCGCTGTTTCACAAAAGCAAGGGCCGACTAGAAAATTCGTTCGGCCCTGCCGCTGACTTGAACATGTGGCCGAGGCTAGAAGAGGAACTTCAATCCCAGCTGAACCGCGCGGCTGCCCCCGGAACCGATCGCCTCCGCGTCCCTCGCCGCTCGCGGCGGTACCCTCTGCAGTATCGGCTGCGGACTGCACGACGCCGTTGCGGAGGTCAAACCTCTTCAGTTTCCCGCTCGGTAACTACGAGGCCCTACGGGCGATTGTCGCAATCAAAGTTGGCGCGGCGCCGTGCCAAAGTATGTGTATGTCAAACCTAGGATAAGCTGTTCGTACGGGTCCTCCATCGAAGAGCAGGCACACGGAAGCGCAGCTGTTTGGCCTCTTACGTCTGGCTCACATCCATCCCACCGTACTTCGCTTTCCAGGCGTAGATCGTGTGCTTCGACACCCCAACCTCCCGCGCCACATCTTCCGCCTTACGTCCTGCCTCAAGGTGCTTCAGCGCCCCGATCATCTGCGCTTCCGTGTGCCTGCTCCTCGACATACACTCTTCACCTTTCTTTCGCTGAAATCATACTCAGCTTTGTGCGGAATGCGAGGATCAGGTCACAACAAAGCGGTCTCCGGGGGACATCAAGATAACCACAGGGCTTACAATACCTTCCGGTTGTTGGTTTACATCCAGCAAGAATCTGAATCAGTCGACGGGAGGACCTAGTGCCGATAAGTCGAATTGACTTATTGCAGCTGTTTGATATTGACCTGAGCAGAAAGAGGCGTATACCGGACGTCCAGACGCTGCTCGATTCAAAATCAAGCAGCGCCGCATACGAGCGTTATCAGAAGAGCTTCCAGTGGCTCTTCGAAGCGCAGGGTACGCCCGCAGACAGCGAGTCCCGAGCTAAGGACCCAACAACTGTACTGCTGTCGCAAGACGTTAATTGCCCTTATTCACTGGATCGTTTTGATCGATTTGGTCTCGTGAGAGACAGCAAGGATCCGACGGACCAGGGTGGTGTGATAACGATTTCTCAGAGCCTCAGAGCGGCAATGGTCTGTATTTGGCGGCGATATGACGGCGCAAGGGATCCGCTGGAAATCAGACATTCGGGATCAGTGGACCTCCCCGAGCATTACTTAAAGCAACTCTCGGGTATATTCGATTATATTTGCGAAGGTCAGATGATGTACCCATTTCTAAGCCTTCGCTATTCATCCACTCTTGTTTCCGGTGGACTTGATCATGAGCCCGATGAAATGATGAGGCGTTATGTGGCGGAAAATCTAAGCTGGCGGCGCTACGAAGGTCTGTTCTTGCGATCAACCTCGGCGCTTGGGATTTACACTAGCGGCACCGAGCGCACGGAATCTGATGATATCGACCTCTATGAGAACACACTTTTCCGCGCCGTACAGGTCTGTGAGGTGTGCTTACTGGAGAGCAGGTTGCTGAGGAGCTGCAAAACTCGAGCCGATAGCGACGCGAGGAAGCTGCGCATCATTCCTAGACCTCTATTGGTTGAGAAGAGACGTGAAGAATTGCTCGTTGTCGAAGATGACTTGATTAACGCTCTGCCGTTCTGGTCTCCTGAATCAATGCGCCTGGTACGAAAGGCTCAAGAAATATTCAACATTCCAATGTTCTTACGGGACGCCAAGGATAGCTACACGTTTCTAGAGTTGCGGTATCAGAATACGAAGACGACGGCGTTGGCGGCGGTGGCGG
>QHXH01000014.1:378-10932 GCA_003222855.1 Acidobacteriota bacterium | reverse complement strand
ATCGGCAGCTAACGAACCCATCGATCCGTCAATGACGTCCTTTACTACGCTGTTGCAGTACGACCATCGCTGAGAGAACTTGAAGGGATGCTGCGGCAACGTTCGTTCATGGAGAGATCGAGCGTGTAATCGATACGCGTTCAGCTATTTCTGTTTACCTTTTCAATTCTGGAAAGGCTGCTCGTCCTGATTGGCAACGTCAGATCCAAGCGCGGGGAACTGCGGTTCGGTGAGCTGTGAACATCCGTGTCACCGAGAGTGGCGGAACCAAGGAGTAAAGCGCTCCTTGATCAAGCTAAGGCTATACTAACAAACCGACACGACATGGTGCAACATTTTTTTACACGACGTTAACTGTTGAGATGATTGAACAAAGCGGCTGTCTAGGCTTACCGTTCTCTGGAACTTTGGGAGTATTCGAGCTTTTGTCGGAATGGATACGTCTCTCTACGGTCAAATGAAGACTACCCATTCTTCGTCAGGATTCTGTAAGACAACGCGCTGTCCATCGGCCGAAACGCTGTTGCGCTATCGCCGACGGCGATTGCCGATCAGGAACCGCGCGACAGTTGAAACTCATCTGCGGCAATGTGAGTTCTGTAGCGCCGAACTTCAACTGTTAGAGCGGCATCGCAACGAACTCGAGGAGTATCGAGCAGCAGAGATGCCCATTCAGCTTCGCAGATTGGCGGAAGATCTGTTGAGCAAGACGGCCAGGCGACTGTCGCTGATAAGTGACCTGACTGATCGGCAGCAACTATCGCATTGATTGCGATGGGCCGGGCTCGCCAGCCGCTGCGAATTCTTCCTTCGGCGCGCCGGGTTGAGGTGGAAGTTCAATTGTAAATTTCGTCCCTTTGCCAAAATCCGATCTCACAAGAACTTCACCGCCATGCGATTTCGCGAGGTGCTTCACGATCGCCAGCCCCAGCCCGGTGCCGCCCAGTTCGCGCGAGCGAGCGCGCTCGACGCGGTAGAATCGTTCGAACAAACGATCAAGATGATGTGAGGGAATACCTTCACCGGTATCGGCCACGGAGATCCGATCGCGTGGGCCACGACTCATCGTAATCGAGACTGTCCCCCCATCGCGATTGAATTTGATGGCATTGTCGATCAGGTTCGTGAGCATCTGCATTAGTCGATGGGGATCCGCGAACACCTCAGCTTCCGTCGGAATCAGATTGTTAACCTCGATATTTCGGGAGGCAGCGGCCGCGGCGAGCGTGCTGATGACATCTTCAGCCAGGAGGCGCAGTCGCACCGTTTCAGGTTTCATTCTTACATTCCCGGCTTCAATCGCACTAAGCTCGAGGATGTCATCGATCAAGCGATGCATGCGGGCGGCATTCCGTTGAATAATGGAAAGAAAACGGCGATTGTTTTCGCGATCGTCGATTGCTCCCGCCTCGAGTGTTTCTGCCAACGCCATGATCGACGTCAGCGGCGTGCGCAACTCGTGCGACACGTTCGAAAGAAATTCCTGTCTGACGATTTCCAAACGTTCTAACCGAGTGACGTCGAAGAAAACGCCCAGCGCTCCGGTAATTTCGCCGTATGACGTTGAGCGTAGGGGCACGACTCGCAAATCAAAGATTCGCCGATCGGGCTGATGCGTTTCAACCTTCACATCAACGCGTTCGGTGCCGCGGACGCCATCGAGAAACGCATCGTAAATCGCCGGATTGCGCGTGATTTCCGTGATCGGGCGCGAGTCAATGGTCGTTTCGATGTTCGAGAAGAGGCGCCGCGCCGCGCGATTGGAGGCAACAATTCGCATGTCGGTGTCGATTACGACAAGGCCCTCATGCATTTCATTTATGGTCGAATTCAATAGCTCATTTCCGAACCCGTGTTTTTGCACGTCGGCGGGCCGGTGAGGACTTTTTTGGCGCACCAGAATTCCAATACCGAAACCGAGCAAAAGGAAAAAAGCAGAAAACCAAATCGGGCGAAGATGTCCGGTCAGAAGGAATGCAGAGACAAGGAGTGCTGCCGTCGCAGCGAACAATAGAAAAGAAAGAAGGCGAGAGCTAACCATCCGTAGTGACTGACGGTGCAGATGAACCACAGCCGATAAACCGATATCCTACTCCGACCACAGTTTCGATGCAGTTACCGCAGGCGTCCAGCTTTTGTCGCAGGCGCCGGATATGCACATCGAGCGTGCGTGCGTCGCCGTAGTAACTATAACCCCACACTTGATCGAGCAGCTGCTGTCGGGTGATTACTCGATCCTTTTTCTTTGCCAGAGTGGAAAGCAAAAGAAATTCTTTATGCGTCAGTCTTACGTTTGCACCATCACAGGATGCGCGCACATCCTCGAAATCGATCGCCAGTCGTCCATCATGGTACCGTTCCACGATGTCTTCTTCAGTTCGGCGCAGGACCGCGCGAACGCGCGCGAGAAGTTCCTTCACCGAAAACGGTTTGCCGAGGTAGTCATCTGCGCCCACGTCAAGGCCGGCGACGCGCTCTGCTTCGGAGGTTTTCGCCGTCAGCATGATAATTGGCGTGCGGCGCGTTTGATTTTCGCGACGCAACCGGCGGCAAATCTCAATTCCATTCATCCCGGGAAGCATTATATCCAAAACGATAACTGCCGGGGGGTTTTGTGTGTCCAACGCGAGTGACAGTCCCTGCTCACCGGTCGCAGCGACCAGCGTCTTAAAGCCGGCGCTCTCGAGGTTGTAGCGCACGCTCTCAGCAATATCGGCGTCGTCTTCGATGATTAAGGCAGGTCGCGGCATAAACGAAACACGCGAGTATCCGTTACGGTGCTTATCGAATAAGTTTGAGAATCAATTCAAAGATAAAGAACGATATTGCGGCAAAGATCGCGGCCGCCGGAATAGTCAAGATCCACGCCCAAAGAATTCTGCCGGCCACGCGCCATTTCACCGCGGACAATCGTGTCGTCGATCCGACACCCGCAATCGCCCCGGTAATCGTGTGAGTTGTCGAAACCGGAATGCCAAACGCGGTGGCGCCAAACAACGTGAGGGCTCCCGCGGTCTCAGCGCAGAAACCTCCGACCGGACGCAGCTTGGTGATCTTCGAACCCATCGTATGAACGATGCGCCATCCGCCCGACAAAGTTCCCAGCGCGATGGCCGCGTGGGCCAGCAGCACGACGTAAATCGGAATTGCCGGCAGCGACCCCTTGTCGCCAAAATGCAAGTTGAACAGACCACCGGTGGCCAGCACGGCCGTAATGATTCCCATTGTCTTCTGCGCGTCGTTGCCGCCGTGTCCAAGCGAATAAGCAGCCGCGGAAAGCAATTGTCCGCGCCGAAATGTTTTGTCGACCTGGGCCGGCGTCGCTCGCTGAAAAATCCAATAGACCGTAACCATGATAACGAATCCCATAATGAATCCAATCACGGGAGACGCGACAATGAAAACCAGTGTCTTGATCCAACCTTCGGGTTTCAGCAAACCGCCGAACCCCCGATAAGCCGCGATCGCGGCGCCGCCGTATCCGCCAATCAGCGCATGCGAGCTTGATGTGGGCAGTCCGAGATACCAGGTGATCAAATTCCAAATGATCGCACCCAGCAGCCCACAACAAAGAACATACATACGAAGATCTTGCTGAATCAGATCGATGCGGACCAGATCACCGCCGATTGTTTTCGCGACCCGAGTTCCAAAGATGGCAAAAGCGACGAAGTTGAAAATCGCCGCCCAGATCACCGCATAGCGCGGTGACAGCACGCGCGTCGAGACGACCGTGGCAATAGAGTTAGCGGCATCGTGAAATCCGTTCGTGAAATCGAAAACCAGCGCGACCAGAACGATCAAGAGCGCAATAGCTATGGTAGATGTCATGCGTATCTTAGCTAGCGGGGAAACGACGGCCATTCAATCATACTTTGCGAGTGAGTGGCTAGTAACTCAAAAACACGAAACCGCGACGCAGGTACTCAATGCCGGTGCTTAATGATTGCAGCTTCCGCCATATACACCGTCAGTTCGCAAATGTCCGTAACATAGTCGCCGATTCGTTCAAGGTGTTTGGCGACAAACAGCAGGCGGGCGTCGCGAGTCGCCGTTACTGGTTCCCTGGCCATCAATTCAATCAAGTGATGAAAAATTTGGTTGTAAAGATTGTTGATTTCAGAATCGCGTTTTATAACCTCGCGCGCCGCTGCGGCGTCGCTGCGGGTAAAGGCGTCAAGGCCTGCTGAAAGCATTGACAGGGCAATCTCACCCATCTGATGGATGCGGATGTGATTATTCAACGCTGGTTCCGTATTAAGGTCGATTGCCGCACGAGCAATGTTGCAAGCGTGGTCGGCGATGCGTTCAATCACCGGCGCCATTTTTGTTACCGACATCACGAACCGAAGATCGCGTGCGGCGGGCTGGCGCAAGGCAAAGATATCGATCGCCCGGCGATCGACTTCAACTTCAATTTGGTCGATCGCATCATCGTGATTCAGCACCTCGCGCGCTTCGCTCGTGTCGCGCTCAGCCAGGGAATGCAGTGCACGCCGCAGCGCATTCTCAGCTTCACGGCCGAGACGCAACACGCTGTTGCGGAGCTCGTCCAGTTCTTCATCAAGATGCCGGTGAACTTCCATAACTTCAACTGCTGATTATCCAAATCTCCCGGTGATGTAATCTTCAGTCAGCTTCTCGGCCGGCGCGGTAAACATCTTCTCGGTGCTGTTAACTTCGATTAGCTTGCCGAGCAAAAAGAAAGCCGTCAAGTCGGACACTCGCGCGGCTTGCTGCATGTTATGTGTGACAATGACGATCGTGTAGTGCTTCTTGAGGTCGACAATTAACTCTTCAATTTTGGACGTCGCAATCGGATCGAGAGCTGAGGCCGGCTCGTCCATCAAAATTACCTCCGGACGAATTGCCAGCGCGCGCGCAATACACAGCCGTTGCTGCTGGCCCCCCGAGAGACCAAGCGCGGAAGTGTTCAAACGGTCCTTTACTTCGTTCCAAAGCGCGGCATCCTTTAGCGCCCCTGCCACGCGGTCCTGAAGTTCGCTTCGATTTGAAGTTACGCGGTTAATCTTCAGCCCGTAAGCGACATTATCGAAAATTGATTTCGGAAACGGGTTCGACTTTTGAAACACCATGCCGACTTTCCGTCGTAAGTCGACCACGTCCGCACCCGGAGCGTAAATGTCCTGACCGTCGATCATGACTCTTCCCTCGACGCGCGTGACGGGGATAACATCGTTCATCCGGTTGAGCGTGCGCAGGAAAGTGGTCTTGCCGCAACCCGAAGGACCAATGAACGCCATTACCCTATGCTCGGGAATCTCAACCGTTATTTCGTTCAGGGCTTGCGTCCGGCCATAGAAAAAATTGAGATTGTCGACCGCGATTTTGTTGGCAATTGATCCGAGCGAAGCTCGGCCCTTCACTTCAAACTTAGGCGCGGCAAATGATGTTGACGACATCATCAATTAACTAAATCGGTTGCGCGTTAGAAAGCGAACGACGATATTGATCGATAAAATCAGCGCCATTAAAACGAGCGTCGCGGCCCAAGCCTGCGCATGCCACTCGTCGTAAGGAGAAATCGCATAGTTATAAATCTGCACAGTCAGCGAGGCGATCGGCTCATTGAGATTTCGCGGAAAAAAACGGCTGCCGAATGCGGTGAACAAAAGCGGCGCCGTCTCTCCGGAGACACGCGCGATCGCCAGCATCGCCCCGGTGGCGATGCCGGAGGCAGCCGCCGGTAACACGACGCCCAGCGTGACTCGCCATTGAGGCGCGCCTAATGCCAGCGCGCCTTCGCGCAAACTTTGCGGCACCAACTTGATCATTTCTTCGGTAGTCCGCGCCACGATTGGAATCATGATCAAAGCCAAAGCGATCCCGCCGGCGAAGGCGGAAAAATGCTTCATGGGCAGGACGATGACGGCGTAGACAAAAACTCCCGTAACAATCGAAGGAATGCCAGTCAAGGTGTCAATTAGAAATCGGACGGCGCTGGCGAACCATCCTCCGCCGATTTCTGACAGATAAATGCCACAGGCGATTCCCACTGGTATTCCGATGAGGCACGAAAGCAGCAGCAACAGCCCGGACCCGACAATTGCGTTACCTATACCTCCGCCTTCGCCGACCGGTCGAGGGGTATCAAATAGAAATCGAAAATTGAGAGCGCCAATACCGCGCATGGCGATGTAGGAAAGGATAACCGCGAGAATGCCCACCGCGACGAAAGTGCAAAGCGCCGCCAGCGAAGTCATCACTGCGCTCACGGTGCGTCGGGATCGATCGGATCGAGAAAGCGTTGTCATTCCTGGTGGCGCAAGTTGATAACTTGCGGGCGCAAATTGGCAATTTGCGCTACACAGCCATAGCTGCTCCTACTGTTTTGCGCGTGACTCGCCAAACCATCAGCCGCGCGATGGCGTTCACGACGAACGTCACGAAGAAAAGAATCAAACCAAGTTCGATTAGCGAACTAAGGTAAATATCCGCCGTGGCTTCGGTGAATTCGTTTGCGATGACCGAAGCCAAGGTGTATGAAGGCTGAAAAAGCGAGAAGTTGATTTGAGGGCGATTACCTATCACCATAGTTACCGCCATCGTTTCGCCGATCGCGCGGCCAAGACCCAAAATGACCGCGCCGGCGATTCCCGGCGCGGCATTCACCAACACAACTAACGTCGTTTCCCATTTTGTCGCGCCTAACGCCAGGGCTGCTTCACGTTGTGTATTCGGAACCGCCGCCATCACATCGCGCACCACGGCGGAAATGATCGGCGTGATCATGATTGCCAGAATCACTCCAGCCGTCAGCAATCCAATTCCCGTGATTGGTCCGTGAAAGAAGGGCGTCCATCCCAACCATTGGGACAGTCGTGGTTCGATGTGGACTCGGAGAAAAGGCGCCAGCACAAAAATGCCCCATAGTCCGTAAACAACTGAGGGGATCGCCGCCAATAACTCAACCAGGAAGGTGATCGGCCGCGCCAGGTAGCGCGGCGCCTGTTCGACCAGAAAGATCGCGATGCCTAATGACAGCGGCACGCTAATCAAAAGCGCGATCAAAGACGAAACGATAGTTCCGTAGATGAAAGCGAGCGCACCGAATTCTCCTTTGACTGGATCCCATTCGCGACCGGTGATAAAGCGAAGACCGAATTGTCTAATAGAAAGCGTTGCATGCGACGCCAGCGCGAAGATCATGCCGACGACGATCAAAACGACCACTAGCGCAACCGCAAACATCGTTACGCGAAAAATCGCATCGCCAGTGTTGCCGGTTGGCGAGAGCCGTTGCCAGAGCCGCGAACTCAGCTTTAGCTTCTTCGTTTCTTCTCTCTCTGGGAGAGGGGTAGGGTGGGGCTTTAGCGAAGGACCATCAATAATTTTTCTTTCTTCTTCCATTCGCACGACTCGGAAAGGAAAAATGGAATTCCTATGATTGTTTCAACTAAACCGTCACCCTGGCCCTCTCCTAGAGAGAGAGAGAAGGAGAGGGAATTATCTCAGCGACTTTCCACCTGCAGTGATCGAACTGATCTTTACTTCCGCGCGCTTAACGATTTCCGCCGGCAACGGGGCGTATTGCAAATCCTTGGCGAACGATTCGCCGTCATGAATTCCCCACCAGAGAAAATCGACTAGCGCCTTTCCCTTGACGTGGTCCGGCTGCTCTTTGTACACGAGGATGTAGGTGTAGCTGGAAATTGGATAAGCTGTCGCGCCGTTAGCGTTTGTAATCGAGACCCGCAGATCATCAGGCGTAGTTGCCGCTGACGCTGCGGCTGCTGCCGTGACGGCATCGATGGAGGGTTCTACAAAGTTGCCTCCGGCATTCTTAATTAGTGCTGCCGGTAGTTTGTTTTGCGTGGCATAGGCCAGCTCAACATAGCCGATGGTGTTTGGTTGCTGCTTGATTTGTCCGGTCACGCCTTCGTTGCCTTTGCCACCCTGGCCGACGGGCCAGTTGGGCGACTTGTCGGCGCCGACTTTCTGCTTCCAATCCGCGCTGACCTTCGAAAGGTAATCAGAGAAAACAAACGAGGTGCCGCTGGCTTCGGCGCGATGGACCACGGTGATGTCTGAGGCCGGCAGAATTGCGTCCGAATTGTCGGCTTTGATGCGTGGGTCATTCCACTTCGTAATCTTTCCGAGGAAGATGTCGGCGATGACGTCCGGCGAAAAAAGTAATGGCTTGGTGATGTCCTGAAGATTGTAGGTGAGCACGACCGCGCCCAGGACCGTTGGAATATGTATCAGTTCCCCGGGCGAAGCTTTCAACTCGGCGTCCGTCATCGGCGCATCGGACGCGCCAAAATCGACCGTGCGCGCCTGAATCNNNNCGTCGGGTGCGCCTTGCCGTATTCGCTCAGCCATTTCTGGTAAAGTGGATTTGGAAAAGTCGCTCCGGCCCCTTGCAGACGAACTTCATTGCTCGAGCCGCCGCCATTGCAGCCGACACCAGCGACGGAGAAGGCAGCGGACAGAACAAGACTGATGATTCTTGGGGTTGACATTGAAATCTCCTCATTGTTTAGAAGCTGAAAATGATTTGCTCCTGCAAACGGTACTGGCGCGGCGTGAACGCGTTCAGCGGGACGAAGAAGTTCGGAAAGGCGCCGCTGTTGCGCAGCTCGCTCTGAATGTAGAGCAGACTTTGCAAAGTGATCTTCTTTGCCAGTCCGTAATCGAAGCGAAAATGATTCGTGCGAATGTTGACGCCGGTGTTCGTGCCAAGATCGTCATCAGTCACCTGTGAGATCATCGAATTGGCGCCCTTACTGGAAAAGACATATAGGAATGCCATGTCGCCGCGGTTGGTTACTTTCCCGATCTGAAATGAAGCCAGCATCGCGTCGCGTTCTTTCAGTCCGATGCCAACATTGCGCGCGGCTTGAAAATTGAAAACGACCGGATAGACGTGGTTACGACTCTTGAATCCCGCCCAGTTAAGGCGATAAGTCAGACGCGCGATTTGAAAATTTCGCGCGGTATAAATTGCGCCACTCGATGTGGTAGTTGCGTTGCCCGTTCCCGTCACCGGACCTGAAAGAGTAATGCCTAACCCGTTCTGCACGATTAGAGCGACACCATTCGCTGTCGAAGCCAATTGAATCTGGTTCGGATTTCGATAGAGCTGAACGTCGCCGCCAAATTGGCTGCTCCAGCGATCATTGAATTTCTGATTGGCCAGTAGGCCCTGATGGAAAAGGTTCGAACTGCGGCCGGTAGATCCGACAATCGCCCCGGCCTGCGCCAAAGGACTGCCGCTGGTGACAATCGCGACGTTAGGGTTGCTGAGGATGTATTGCCCGGCGCGGAGCTCCAGACTCGAAACTTTCAGGCCATTATTTTTGAACGAGAGGGTGTACTTCTCATTGAAGCCGTTGAATCTAATATCGTCGTCAAACAGGAATCGCGAGTTGTCGGCAAAGATTTCCTGCAGGCGGCCGGCTTGCAACTGAACGGCCTTGTTTGGGTGGTAGTCGATCCAGGCTTCGCTGATAAAGAAAGGATGGCGGGTCGTGATCTCGCCAAAATCCTGATCCATCGTGACGGCGTTATTGATGGGACCAGTTGCGAGTTGTCCATGAAAACTAACTTTGGAGTCGATGTCGGTGTCAAAGTTAAAGCGCAGCCGGTAGCGCATGCGCGCGTTTTGCTGATGCGTCAATGGCGCGAAGCCCGCGGGTGGCGCTGTGTCGGCTTTGCGAAAGATGCCATCGAATCGCAAACGAAAATCGCCGCTGAAACGGAATGGGCCGATGGCCAATACCTTCCCCTCGAGTTTCTTTACGCGGTCTTCCAGCGGTGATGTTTGAGTTTGCGAAGTTGCGTCCGAACTGGCGGCGGCGGCCGGCTTAATAGATTCGTTCACGTCCGTAGTCACTGCGGCGCTGGTACGTTGAGACAAAGTTTCAATCACCCGGCGCTGATCGGCGATGATGTCCTGCATCTCTGTCAGCATCTGCTTCTGCCGTCTTACCTCTTCCTCCAACGCACGCAGCCGATCATCCACGTTCGTATCAGGCGGTTTTGTATCTTCGGTTGCCTTCACGCTGCGCTCTTCGCCGGTGCGTGTGTTCGTTACGGTGATGTTTGCTCCAGGAACGACAGCGCCGTTCTGATCCTTGACGGTACCGGTAATCTTCCCGGTATCCGTCTGGGCGAACGCCGTTGCGGCGATGACTAGCAAGACGGCAACGGCAAGTGGGGTGAGTACAAAACGCATTAGCGGTTTATCACACAACATTTTTTGATTCCCCTTGTAACTTGAGCGTCGAACTCTTTAGCGTTACACCTGGACCGCCGAATAGACTGGTAACTGGGAACATTTGGAAGCGATTCAAACCAGATAGCGTGTGTAAGAAGAAAAACCTACAGGAAAGCGATTACAGTGAAGTAAACTTGAAGTTAAATCGACGTTAACTCTGGGGGGTGATCGGCTTAAAACGAATTGAACCACCAAATCACACGAACGAACGCAAAACCCATTTTTCGTAATGTTCGTGTGTGTTCGTGGATAGTCGTAGAGCAGATTTATGGATGAAATCTTCATTAAACCTCAGTCGGTATTTCATTCCGCGA
>QHXH01000014.1:0-361 GCA_003222855.1 Acidobacteriota bacterium | reverse complement strand
TGCGATTTTGATGTTTTCCGTCTGCGTGTCCGCAAAGACGCCGAAGCTCAACATCACTGATCGGCGCCGATCGCGCGCGCGCGGTGATGGAATTTAAGCGACAGGATCATTATAAAGATCTGTACGCGACCGCCATGGACCATCGCCAGCAGATGGAAGGATTTCTAAAACGTTACGGCGTGAAGTGGTGAGAAGGGAGTCAGCACCATCCGCGTTAGCGGATGGGTCAAAGGTCACCTCAAAAGTCGCCAGCTTGAGTATTTAACCCATCTGCTCACGCAGATGGTACTGAATGTTCCGCCGTGTTAAATCTTTCTCTGTGAAATCTGCGTAATCTGGGGATATATTTCGAGTTTGGAGC
>QHXH01000691.1 GCA_003222855.1 Acidobacteriota bacterium | reverse complement strand
GAATCAAATGAGCGAGTTAACCTCCCGTACACCGTTGCGGCGCCTCGGCCCAGGCCGGAGTTGGAGGCCAGGATGCTCGAATTGGTTAATGGGGAAAGAATCGCGGCCGGACTTCGGCCACTTGCGGTTGACCCCGAACTCCTACAAGTCGCGCGGCAGCACTCGACTGATATGTTTGCGCGTGGTTATTTCGCGCATGTGACGCCAGAGGGGCACGATCCTTTCGAGCGCATGCGCGAAGCGAACGTGCGATTTCTCACTGCGGGAGAAAATCTCGCACTCGCTCCAACGCTGCAAATCGCGCACACCGGTTTAATGAATTCACCCGGACATCGCGCCAATATTTTGCAGCGAGACTTTGGGCGCGTCGGCATCGGCATTATGGACGGCGGCATACATGGCATAATGGTGACACAGGATTTCCGTAACTAAATTGCGTCTTTGTGATGCAAGATGTAGGTGCACAAGGAAGTTAAAAAAATTGGTGAATGGCTGCCACTGCCGCACTTCCTTTGTGCTATCAAGAAATGAGATCTGAGAGGATGCTTCTTGTTCGTCGATTCTAACTTTTAGACATGACTAGTGAAACCGATCGGGCAGCGACGACCCCTCGCCAGAGTCTGAACTGGCGTACGCTATGGTTGCTGACTGGCGCCGGAGTACTCGGAGTCGTCGCGATCATACCCGCAAGTCTCACCGAGCAGGCTAATTTACTCAAAGATTTCCCTATACCGCTCTGGGTTATCCTGCCGATTCAACTCGTGCAGAACGCTGTCTTGATTGGCGTTGCCGTTGGTCTAGGTTTATGGCTGGGAAGAAAGATCGGACTCGGCGCGCCACTCATCGAGGCGTGGATGGACGGCAAAGAAACAGGTTCGCGGCTAAAAGGAATTCTTCTTCCCTCGCTGATATTAGGTTCCGCCGCGGCGATCTTAGTCATTGCGTTGGAGGAGGTCTTTTTTGCGAGACGCTTGCCCAAGCCATCGATAGAAGTGCCGCAGGCCCCCCTTTGGCAACATTTACTGACCGGCGTGTATGGCGGAATAACTGAAGAACTTCTGATGCGTCTAGGCCTGTTCACTATCGTCGCTTGGCTCTTGGTCAAGGTCAGCCGCAAACGCGATGGACAGCCAAGCCTCAAGATACTATGGCTGGCTAACGTCATAGTCGCGATTCTTTTCGGTCTCGGACACCTGCCCGCAACTATGCTCCTTTTTCCGCTCACTCCTCTGGTGATCGCTCGCGCGATTATTCTGAATGGGTTAGCCGGACTCGCATTCGGATATCTGTACTGGACTCGCGGCCTTGAGTCAGCGATGCTCGCTCATTTTTCGGGTGATATGATTTTGATAGTCAGTACTCGATTCTTCGGCACGTGAGACTTACCAGCCTTCCGTTTGAAAAAAGCTGAGTCGGGAACCAGTTGAATTGATCCCCAGTTACCATGCCAGCACCTCAGTATCTTTTAAGCACGACCCTTTTCCTGGAGTTTGCACATACTGAAATAGTCGGATAAGGGAGCTGGCAGCGTTACACCATTATCGAACACTGGTGTCGCGGTTCACTACGGTTCTGGATTTCACT
>QHXH01000690.1:604-4197 GCA_003222855.1 Acidobacteriota bacterium | reverse complement strand
TACCGGTGCTTTATACGAACCGAGATGGACTATCTGGTTTTGGAAACTTGCGTCTTAGACAAAAAGGATCAGCCTAAATTTGCCGAGAAATCAGTCTGGCGTGCGGAGTTCAGGCTCGACTGATTCGTCTCACACTTCTTTTTTTGGTTCAAGCTCCAGACCATCACCTCGCCCGACATTTCTTTTCGAAGCTACAAGGGCACACGAATCCCTTAAACCGAGTTTTTCGGGCCCGTTCCGTAATGCATGAGCGTCGTTAGCCAGTGCACTCCCTAAGTGCTAGCATTATGGCAGACCACGAGCAGGTCGGAATGCGGAGTTGGAGTCTCTCAGCAGTCCGCCGGAACTATGGCGCAAACCCAAGGCCACCCGCATTGTCTCAACGGTCGACGCGATCCCCAATGACCCCCATGCGAGCGGTTATGGTAGCTGGGACTATAGCAGCCATGCGAAACGAGGAGTTGTTTTGGTAAACCGTTCAGGCAGGATTGCAAAGAGTTGCCATCTCTTCACTGTCTTCAGTATTTGTGTAGTCCTATTGGCCTACTTGTTCGCGTTTATCGGCCCATCACGCGCAGCCAAAGACCCTGTCAGCCCCGTTAATCTCCAGACTCCATCAGCAACACCACTCCCAAACGGCAAGATTTACTTCAACACCGACCGCGACGGTCGCGCGCAGATTTACTCGATGAATCCTGATGGATCGGCTCAAACGAGACTCACTAATGATTCCGCTGTGGATGCTGATCCCTCGTGGTCGGACGCCAATCAGAAGATCGCCTTTGCGAGTAATCGTGATGGTAACTTTCAGATGTACACGATGAATTCCGACGGCAGCGGTCAAACACGGCTCACTAATAACACAGCAAATGATGGCTCTCCGGCGTGGTCACCAAATGGAATACAGATCGCCTTTGCCAGTGACCGTGATGGCAATTACGAAATCTACACGATGAATTATGATGGATCAGTCCAATCGCGTCGCACCTTTAGTTCTGGAACAGATGTAAACCCAACCTACTCGCCCGACGGTTCGAAAATAGCATTTCAGAGTAGCCGGGACGGGGTTTTTCAGATCTATGTGATGAATGCCGATGGCAGCTCACAAACCCGGCTGTCGAACAATGCGTTCGATGATCAATTTCCCAATTGGTCACCAGACGGAACCAAGCTCGCTTTTGCGAGTATGCGTGACGGAAATCAAGAGATCTATGTGATGGATGCGGGCGGTACCAATCAGACAAGGCTCACGAGCAACACGGCTTCTGACGGGCTGCCTGCCTGGTCTCCGGATGGAACAAAGATCGCTTTTGAAAGCAGCCGCGACGGTAACTTTCAGATCTATACGCAAATACTTCCGCCACGGACGAGAATCCGAATTGGGGCGTAACTAATCCGCCATCTACGTTTTGGACCAATACAGGTTCTTTGAACACCCCACGGCAGATCCACACGGCGACCTTACTGACAAACGGGAAGGTTTTGGTAGCAGGCGGCGTTTCGGGACAACAACGTCTTAGTTCATGCGAAGTTTACGACCCGGCGTCTCGCGTATGGAGTTATACGGGCAGCTTAAACTCGGCGCGAGTCGCGCACGCCGCTGTATTACTAAACGACGGGAGGGTGCTGATTGCTGGTGGGTTCCACAGTGAAACGAGTGCAGAGCTTTACGATCCCACTTCAGGGGCCTGGACTCCTACGGGGAATCTCAATACGTCCCAGCCGAATCCTGCTGCATTCTTATTGACGAGCGGAAAAGTTTTACTCGCCGGCAACGGCGGTGCTGAGCTTTACGACCCTGCAACAGGAACGTGGAGTGTTACCGGAAGCCCACATACGAGCACGACGTCGATCACCGCCTATTACTACAGTCGTGGGACGCGGTTGCTAAACGGAAATGTTTTATTGGCCGGCTCGTTTGGAGCAACAGAGATTTATGACGTGCCATCCGGGACGTGGACCTTAACGGGCAGTCTTAACCCATCGTACGACCACACTTTTCCTCCGGTGCTCAGCCTCCTAACAACTGGAGATGTTTTGGGAGTAGGAGGCCAGGCTGGTCCACCAGGCGACAATGAGCTTTACAATACCGCCTCGGGCACATGGAAGTCCGTAGCCATCGGGTTTCCGCGACATAACGTTGGACATACGGCGACTCGCTTGAGGAATGGGGACGTCCTGATCGCTGGAGGGCTCTCAGGGTCTTTTGTCGGTAATGGGGCAGAAATTTACCATCCGCAATCGATGACAATAAGTTTCACCGGATCAATGAACGCGGCTCGCATGTACCACACCGCCACGTTGATGCCCACTGGGCAAGTGCTCGTCGCGGGCGGCGGCAACGACGTCGGGTATCTGCCGATACCGGCCGAGATATTTACCGCCTACGATATTCGTGGCAGGGTGACGGACGGGCAGAATGGACTGAACGGGGTGACGTTAACGTTGAACGGACCAATCTCTTCCTCAACGACCACGGATGCTAATGGAAACTACTCGTTCTTGAACGTGCCGCCAAATAGCAGCTACGTGCTCACGCCATCGAAAGGCGGTTTCGCCTTCAGTCCATCAAGTAGATCGATCTCAAATCTGACGGCAGACCAGAACTTGCCAGACTTCGTCGCAACTCCAGTTGCAACACCCACGCCTACTCCAACTCCGATGCCAACACCAACTCCGATGCCAACACCAACTCCGATACCAACACGCGACTTGGGGACTCCTCGCCTTTTGCACACCGCGACTTTGCTGACGAATGGAAAAGTGCTTGTTGCTGGTGGCAATGATGGTCACGGTAACATTCTCAAGAGCGCGGAACTCTACGATCCCGTCACCGGTTTGTGGACGCCGACCGGTGCAATGGCCACGGCACGCCAATTTTTCACGGCGACTTTGCTGACAAATGGGAAGGTGCTGGTCACGGGTAGCATTGACAGTGCAAGCGTCACGACTGACACCTCGGAGCTATATGATCCGGCGACGGGCACTTGGACGGCGACTGGAGCGATGGGTATCGGTCGCTCTTTCCACACGGCGACGTTGCTACCGAATGGGAAGGTGCTGGTCGCAGGAGGAAAAGGTGATGCTGGCCTGTATCTCAACAGCGCCGAGTTCTACGATCCGGCGACAGGTATATGGATCATGGCAAGAGCGATGGCAATGGGCCGCTTTGCGCATACGGCGACGTTGCTACCTAATGGGAAGGTGCTTGTCGCGGGGGGTGCAAACAACATTAGTTTGCTCGAGAGCGCAGAGGTGTACGACCCGGCAACCGGTGCGTGGACGGCGACTGGACCGATGAGCGACGCCCGCCGCTATCAGCACACGGCAACGCTATTGCCGAACGGAAAGGTGCTGGTTGCAGGTGGCAGAACACCCTTCGTCGACTCGATTGCCAGCACGGAGTTGTACGATTCGGCGACGGGCACTTGGACTGTAACCGGAAAGCTGAACACCGGCCGGTTGATCCACACAGCGACGCTGCTCCGCAGTGGCCAGGCGCTCGTTGAGGGAGGTTACAGCGGCGGCTATCTGAACAGCGCGGAATTGTACGACCCGGACACGGGTGTGTGGACGCCGACCTTGTCGATGAA
>QHXH01000690.1:0-575 GCA_003222855.1 Acidobacteriota bacterium | reverse complement strand
GGCCGTAGGAGGGGAAAATCGTACTCGCGCGCTCACCAGCGCGGAGCTTTACAGTCTGAATGCGATCGATCAGCTAGCCTTCTTCGTCACTCAACACTACCGTGACTTTCTCAATTGCCAACCGGACCCGGCTGGTCTCGCATTTTGGATTAATCAAATCACTTCTTGTGGTTCTGACCAGACGTGCGTTGACATCAAGCGCATCAATGTCTCGGCCGCTTTCTTCCTTTCGATTGAATTCCAGCAAACAGGTTATCTCGTGGAGCGAATGTACAAGGCGGCTTACGGCGACGCTAGTGGCAGCTCAACCCTAGGCGGCGCGCATCAATTGAAGGTTCCTATCGTCCGCTTCAATGAGTTCCTGCCGGACACTCAACGAATAGGACAGGGAGTAGTGGTAGGCCAGATGGGTTGGGAGACCGGTTTGGAAAATAACAAGCAAGCTTTTGCGGCCGAGTTTGTGCAACGCTCGAGATTTACGACCGCGTTTCCCACTACGCTGACGCCCGCGCAATTTGTCGATAACTTGTTTGTCAACGCCGCGGTCACACCTTCATCAACCGATCACAATGCTG
>QHXH01000689.1 GCA_003222855.1 Acidobacteriota bacterium | reverse complement strand
TAAAAACGAAGAAAGGGTTCTATCTCGTCTGTCGTCTTGCGGCGTGCCTGTTCCGCAGGTGCACTCATCGTTTGAAATGGGCGGCAACTACTATCTTGTAATGGAGTATCTGGACGGCGAGACGCTGCATGAAAAATTGTTATTCCGGGCCCGTCGGTTAGCTGTTACGCAGGTTCTCGATTGCGGCATTCAACTGGCCCAATTCATCGTACAAATTCATAGCGTTGGGTGGACCTGGCGGGACTGTAAACCAAAAAATATCATCGTGACTCGCGATGGGCGGTTGGTGCCCATTGATTTTGAGGGCGCCGCGCCGATCCGCCGGCCCGATCATTTGCGATGGGGAACACCCGGCTTTACGACGCCGGCATCCCGCGTCCGCAACGTTGGGAACGGGGTGGCCGACGATTTATATGCGCTGGGTTCAATACTATTCTTACTGCTAACGGGAAGAGTTTACGATTCGACAACAGCTCTCACGATTAAAAAACTGCGCAGAAACGTTCCATCAAATCTGTGTCAGCTTGTGGAATCACTGCTTGCCACCAACGCGGACGGAAAGCTTACCGCTGAAATCGCACGCGCGACCTTAACTTCTATCTGTCTGGGCTCGAAACGGGAGCGGAGGAGGCTGGCGGCCGGAAAGGCAGCCTGACTTCTTTGGCCAGTTCCGGGAATCGGGGATCTGCGCGAAGGCGGTCAAACGAGGGCGAGCAGAAGAACGCTTGCGCGGGCGGAAATCTTTCTTCCACGGCTTTGCGAAGCAACGGAAACGCATGATCCAAATCATTCATACCAAGATAGATTACGCCCAACTCCTGGTCCGGTAAATAATGCTGTTTTTGATATTCCTGCATTTCATTCAGGATTCGCTCTGCGTCCGCGCGCCGGCCGGAGAGCCCGTAAGTGTAACCCAGCATCGCACCGCCGTAGGCTTTGTCCTTACTGTAAATCTCCTCGTATATTTGGGTCGCTTCCTGAATTCGACCAAGCGCGATATAAATGATGCCGTGCATATATTTTCCGCCGGCCAGGTTGGGTTGGTCCGCTGCCAACCGATCGAGACACGCGTCAGCCTCATTAAACTGGCCGGCTTGATACTGCGTCCGGCAGTAATTCATGATGGCCGTGCCCGAAAACGGATCGCCCTTCACCGCAAGTTCGCTCTCCCTTAGAGCTTCTTGCATGCGGCCGGTAATTGCGAGCAGGTTTGAATAATTCAAATGAGCCGGTTGATAGTCAGGGTTGATGAGAATGGCCTTCTGGAATTCCTTTTCCGCGTTTTCCCAATCCCAATAACCCTTCAACAAAACCGAACCATAAGCGTTATGAGATTCAGCGAGATTGTCGCCGAACTTGAGGGCTTCCCTGGCCGACCATTCAGCCCGCGGCATCGCGTCCGGACCCGCCAATGAGCCAAAGGCCACGCTGGACATCAAGACATAACAGTCAGCAATCCCCGCGTAAGCCTCGGCGTAAGTCGGATCGAGTTCGGTAGCGCGGCGAAAATTATCAATCGCCCAGGCCTTTCGCCCCTGCAGGTAGAGTTTGTACGCCTCGGTATTGAGATTCTCGTCAGCCGCGACAAGCTCAAACAACGTCTTGTCATCTTCATTGGTGGGCAATTGAAGCTCAAAAGCGGTCTCGAGCGAGACTCGTTGCTGCAGTATCGATACCTTGTCCGGATTTAGCCGGTAGTTGTTTTCCCAGATTCGTTTTCCGTCGGTGACACGCTCTACCCGGATTGTGAAAATCGTTCCCTGTTCGCCTCGAGTGATCTTGCCAAACATGACGAGGTCGGCGTTCAGATCGCGACCTGCCTTTTGCGGACTCGCTGCGTTTGGACCGAACAGCGAAGGCGTCACCTGTGATGATGTCACTCGCAAACCGTTGCGACGCGATAACGTTCTCATCAGACCTTCGGTCATTGCGGGACCCATGCACTGCGCTTTGGTTGTAGCGTCGTCGCACACTATAGGCAAGATCGCCAGAGTATGTCCCGCACTGGTCCAGCGTTGATAAATGAAGCTGCCGACGAATACGGCGAGCAATAGCACCGCTGCCATGGCGGCCAGACGAACAGTCAGATACGAATTAACGCGTGAGGGCAGAAAAATGCCCTTTTGCAAGTTGTCCAAATCGATCAACAGTTCCGCCGCCGACTGGTAACGTTCGGCCCGTTCTTTTCTCAGGCACTTGTTGACGATTTGATCCACTCCTCGTGGACAGCTGATCGAGACTTGCCGCAACGATTGCGGTTCACCGCTCATGATCGCGGAGATGACTTCAGCATTTGACTTGCTGGCCCTGGAATCTGCTTTGTGAGCAAACGGATTTCTGCCGCAGGCCATTTCATAAAGCACCGTACCCATGCTGAAAATATCGCTGCGGTAATCCAACTTCTCTCCGCGCAATTGCTCCGGCGACATGTAAGCGATGGTGCCGACCAGCAACCCGTTGTTCGATAACTGACTAATGCTTTCGGTGGCGTCTTCAAGATTCTTCGGCATCGTCTTAGCCAATCCGAAGTCCAGCACCTTCACCTGTCCACTGGGAGTAACCATGATGTTTTTTGGCTTGATGTCGCGGTGAATGATGCCGTGCGCATGAGCGTTGCCGAGCGCGCTGGCGATCTGCTGGGCCAGCGGGACGATCTGGCTGCTCTTTAGCGCGTCTCGGCGGATTAGCGTAGCGAGTGTTTCCCCTTCGATGTATTGCATGACGATGAAACTGTACTCGCCAATTTCTTCGAAGCCGTAAACCGGGCAAATGTTCGGATGGTCCAACATCGCAACGGCCTGGGCTTCCCTGATAAGTTGCCGCTTTGCCCACGTGTCCGAGATGAAATCGCTGGAGAGGAATTTCAGGGCGACCTTCCGATTCAGACGGAGGTCTTCCGCCAAATAGACGGTTCCCATTCCGCCCTGGCCCAGACAACTAACGATGCGATAGAAACCGACCTCCCGGCCCGCCATTGAATCATCGGAGCGAGAACCAATGACCCTCAAGGCCAGGGTGACAGCACTTTCATCCAGCAGGCCGCTTCCGCTCTCGGAGGCAGCCACGAGGGATTCCACTTCGTGGCGCAGTAAGGCGTTGCCTTCGCAGGCGCGGCTTAGATACGCAACCCGCTGGTCGGGGTCGTAGCTCATCGCCACGTGAAAGACTTCTTCGACTTGAGCCAGGTTGCTATTTACCATTTTGCATTTCTCGGGAGAGCCATGCCTTGGCAAATGCCCAGTCCCGCATTACGGTAATCGTCGAAACCTTCAATACTTCGGCAACTTCTTCGACCGTGAGGCCGCCAAAGTAGCGCAACTCGACGACTTTGCTCTTGCGTTCGTCGAGAGCCTCTAACCTAGTTAACGCGTCATTCAGCGCAATTAACTCTCGATCTTTTTCTGCCGGCATCACCATCGCTTCAGAAAGCGACACATGGATTGCCCGGCCGCCCCGCTTCAGACGGTTCTGATCGCGGGCATAATTCAGCAGAATGCGTCGCATTATTTGGGCCGCGATGCCGAAAAAGTGCGCGCGATTCTGCCACTGGACTTTTCTTTGGTCGACCAGGCGCAGGTATGTCTCGTTGATCAACGCGGTGGTTTGCAGCGTGTGGTTGGGATCCTCGCGCCGCATATAGCTATGCGCCAGTCGATGCAGTTCTCTCTCGACCAGCGGCAAGAGCCGCTCCATGGCGGACTTGTCGCCGTTATTCCAATCGACCAACAGGGCAGTTATGTCGATGTCGGACGTCATAGATGAGTAGTGCGTGCAGCTAGCTGTTCAACTTAACCGCATCAGACCCGGTGATTACACGAGAAAGAAATCCGCATCGGGGTGATAGTTTCTCTGGATCGCCGGTGCGTGTGTTAGTGAAGAGGTAAACGGCTCGGCGTGATACCTCGCTGCGGGTGAAATCAACCCGGCGGCCTTCACGTGAAAGCGTGCGCATTTTATAGCTACTATCGACAGGTTTTGCAAGATCAATCTTTTCATAAATTACTTACGAGCAAAAATGGCAACCGGAATTACTCACCCCACGGCCCCACCAGCGACAGCGGACACGCTCAAGAACTGGATCATGGTGGTCCTCACCCTCGTCTTTATTTCGCTTTATGGCGCTGCATT
>QHXH01000013.1:1566-11102 GCA_003222855.1 Acidobacteriota bacterium | reverse complement strand
ACTACTATACTGCCGTAAATACTTCGTATAGTAGTAACCTCGAACAGATTCATACCGACATATCCCTCGAGTACAAAGCCGTCTTCGTGGATACAAGCGTTAACGCCTCGGCGGACTGGCAGACGCTTGGACAGCAGTGGTCCAGCAGTCGCAAAGTCTCTATTGACGCCAGCGGTGGCGACACAGGCCCGCTCAGCGCATTAGACCCGGGCTATGACTCGAACTACAACGACATCTTCACCAACTGGCAGAGTGCGGTGATGGGCAATCCAGCAGTGATCGAGTTCAAGCTCAGACCGCTTTCGGCCCTCTTCTCAGGAGACCTCGCGGCCGCGATAAACCAGGCGCTGACGGCCTACGCAAGTACCGCCCTCTACGTGACGTCACAATTCAACATCCAGGGTCCGTACTCCCCTTATGTTGTCAGTCTGAGCAGTCAGATGTTACTAAACGGTATGACGGTCGAACCTGAGATCGGGCCGATCCCCAACCCGCCATACGCAAGTGAATGGGGACTTCCCGTTCCGGTCGGATGCCAACTGGCGATCTTCGATCCCGACACTCTCGCCATCCTGCTGAACAAAGTCTACTACGTACAGGACATCCTCAACCCCGCAGCGATATACGACACTATGTATGCCGACGTCAGTGGAGTACAGAAACAGGGTTGCATCGTCGCGTTCGCCACTCTGGGCATGCCCGATAGCCCAGTGCCCAGCGGCAGTTTCGGCGGTTGGCTGGAAGCCTGCGGGGCGGCGCTGGAGCAGTGGAAGGCTGGGCAAGGTCTGTCCGGCTATTTGAATCTGTGTGCCTATGTCTGCGTCGGGCAACAAGGAATACCGAACGGTGCGGCGTATGAAGCCTACCAGAGCGAGTACAATGCCCCCCCGAGCCAGTCTGCTAATAGTGAGCTTGGCCTGGTCCAGTTGTTTGCCTGGTTACAGCCACCGACGGGTGAAGGTGATGGCTATAGTGTGAACTCAGGTTCGGGCGGCAGGGCTTTTACGGCCACTGCTGATTAACGAGAATCGAAGTGTGTTCTCATGCAGGGCGGGTAGATAGATACTACCTGCCCTGTACGCGTTTTGAGAGCTGTAAGTGGAATGAGCACGGACGTAGCCGTCAATCAGCGCAAACCATGCATTCTAGTGATAGGCCAGGCAGGGCCTGCCCGCGGTTTCTCACGTGTACTGCGCAGCCTTTTCGAGCCTCTCAAGGATAGATACGAGATTCATCAGTTCGGCTATGACTGTTTTGAGGGCTGGACGGACTTCGGCTGGAGAGTACACCCTAATCAGAACCGATCGGATTTTTACGGCACTGCTCAAATCGGCCCGCTCATAAACAAGCTTCGACCTCACGTAATTTTTCTCCTCAACGACCTGTGGAAAATCCCGATCTATCTCGAAGTCCTGAAACAATATCGGGGACAATCAAAGACTGTTGCTTACTGCCCTCTGGAAGGCCCAATTCGTAATCGCGAAATAATCGAAAGACTGGCAGGGGTAGACAGGCTGGTTGTCTATAATCACTTCGCCAAAAAAGCGATTGATGACTGTTTCGATGCGATGAGAGGGAACCAGTCGGAATACGCCTTTCCGAAAATTGAGATCATCCCTCACGGCGTAGACACAAAGACATTCTACGCGTGCCCGGATGATATTCATCGTTTCTCAGACGAAAGAAGAATAAAAGCCAGACAGTTCCTGTTCTCCACTGAGCCGCAAGATCCGGAATCATTCATCGTCCTCAACGCGAACCGCAATCAGCCGAGAAAGCGAATAGATATTACGGTAAGGGGATTCTCCATTTTCGCGCAGGGCAAGCCGAAGCACGTAAAGCTTTATTTGCACACAGAGATCAAAGCACCCCAAAGTGATCTATGGCACCTCGCCAAAAACTATGGCATCGCCGACCGTTTAATCACGACCGGAGCACCAGAAGGACATCCATCGGTCACGGATGATGAATTGAATTTGATCTACAACGCCTGCGATGTTGGGATTAATACTTCAACCGGTGAAGGGTGGGGATTAGTAAGCTTTGAGCATGCCGCGACCGGTGCGGCTCAGGTCGTACCGCGCCATAGCGCCTGTGGAGAGTTATGGGAAGGCTCGGCCGTGATGCTGGACGCTACCGATGGATGCAACCGGTCAAATCTGGCCTTTCACCAAAAACTCGTATCTGATGAGGCAGTGGCGAACGCCCTTGAGAGACTTTACCAGGATCACGACTACCGGAAAGAGATGTCGATCGCTGCCTACGAGAATGCGACCGGCGCGCAATACCGCTGGGAAAGCATTGCGCAACGGTGGACCAACCTGTTTGATGATCTATTGAGTGAAGAATGAACGGTATTCTGCTGGATTCTCTCCCTGGAAAAAAGCGAACCCATAAGCATCGTATTACACTACTGCGGTTTCGCCGGGTGCTGCTCCAGTTTGAGTGTGGCACGCGCAACTTGCGCGTGGTTCACGGCGGGACGCCCGTGCCACCTCGCCAAATTGCATCAGTGCGGTTTCGCCGGATTCACTTGAGTATCATTTGACTTCTCGTATAGACTGCGACTTTTTAAAGCGTACAACCGCGAATAGAGTGCTAACTCGCCCACTGCCGCACGCGGTCCTGTACAATCACGAAACGAGGCCATATGAAGCGCTGTCCCCAATGCAATCGCACTTATACTGATGACGCGTTGAGTTTTTGTCTGGACGATGGCTCGCCGCTGGTTAGTACCACCGCGCCGTCATCATTCGATCCAAGTGCGACGGTTCAATATCCCCAGTCGCGCGACACCACGCCGCCGCCAACGATTGCTTATCCCGGACAGTCGGCGCCACCGCCGCCGCAGAGTCCGGCGCCCCCGCCGGCCTGGTCGCCGATGCCGCCGCCGGCGCCGCAAAAGCGCAGCGTCTGGCCGTGGTTATTGGGAATCGGCGCAGTACTTGTCTTCATCGGTATCGGTTTGGTGATTCTAATTTTCGCGATTGCCAGAATTACGAATGACAACAACAATCGCGTCGCGAACTCCAACACGAATCGCACCGCGAATCGGAATGCCAACGCCAACCGGAACACGAACGGCAGTACGAGCACGAATGCGAACGAGAACTCGAACACGCGTTCGTCGCTGACCTCGTACACTGATGACTTCTCGACTCCAGGCTGGGGCGTTGGTCCATCACAGTACGGGAACATTTGGTACGACAACGAGGAGTACCACATGCGCGCCACCAAGGGGGGCTATATCGTGATGTACTCGCCCGCGGATCGAAAGGAGTATCAGACCGAAAATGCGACGGTGCGGGTCGGCTTGCGCAGCATCGATGGCGACGTTTCATCGACGGGGTACGGCTTATTAGTCCATGGCCTGAAATCCAAGGAGGGACAGTTGGAGGACTACGGATTCCTAATCTCGAATGGCGACAACCCTAAGTATCGAATCGTATTGCATAAAGCTGGGAAAGAAACCGTCCTGGTTGAACCAACGGAGAGCAGCACCATTCGCAAAGGAACGACTCCTAATCAGATCGAAGTGCGAATTCGAGATCTAAAGATGGACTTTTACATCAACGGTCAATTCGTCACTTCGATCGTCGATGAAGCAAATTACCGGAAGGGACGCGTGGGCCTGTATACGAGCGGACCGGGTGAAGTCGCCTTTGACGATCTCGAAATCAACCACTGATGCTCTCACCATGCGCGTTACCTTACGAGTTTTGGCAGGGCCTTACAGCGGTCGCGAGTTCACCTTCGATCAACACGAAACCTTCCTAATCGGCCGCAGCGACAACGCGCACCTCTACCTGCCTGACGACAGATTTTTCTCGCGTCACCATTGCCTGCTCGAGATTGCTCCGCCGCAGTGTTTCCTTCGCGATTTGGGATCGACCAACGGCACTTTTGTGAACGGTCAAAAAGTGTCGGAAGTTTTCCTGCGCAGCGGCGACCGTATACAAGGCGGCCAAACCGTTCTCGAGGTCCAGGTTGCTTCAGATTCCGAAGCCGCAAACATTTCAGAGACTCCGACGCTCGCCGGGCCAGTAATGGTCACGGTTGAATGCGTGAACTGCGGAAGGCGCGATCGAGCTGAGGCCGCACCCGGTGAATCACTAACATTCATTTGTGAGGACTGTCGCGAAGAACTAAAGCGCCGTCCACAGCCGGTGCCGGGTTACGAGATGATAAAGATGCTGGGACGCGGCGGCATGGGCTGCGTAATGCTCGCGCGTGACGAGTCGGATAGCCGCACCGTCGCGATCAAGACCTTGCTGCCGGAAGTCGCCGTGGCGGATCAATCACTCCGTCGCTTCATGCGCGAGATCGAAGTTGCCGCCTCGCTGGATCATCAGAACATCGTGCGCTTCATCAAAAGCGGAACTCACAATGGCGCCGTCTATTTAGTCACTGAATACGTGGAAGGATCGGATGCGGCGAAACTTGCCGATGCCAAAGGAGGCCGCTTGCCGTTTCGCGACACGATTCAAATCATTTCGCAGGCGCTCGATGCTTTGGCTTACGCGCACGCACGCGGCTATATCCATCGGGACATCAAGGAATCAAATATTCTGATTGCGGGAGAGTCTCCGAACCTGACGGCAAAGCTGACCGACTTTGGTTTGGCAAAGAGCTTTACGCAAACCGGAATGAGCGGCATCACCATGGCCGGCGACATGGCCGGCACTTTCGCCTATATGCCGCCTGAGCAGATACGAGATTTTCGTAACTTGAAGCCGACGGCGGACATCTATGCGATTGGCATGACGGCGTACAGCCTGCTCGCCGGCGATGTCGCACTCGATTTGGGCCCGAGCGGCGATATTGCCGGAACTGTGCGCGCGATTTTTGAAGGACAGATAATCCCGCTTCGCAGTCGCGTGCCCGATGTCCCCGTAAGACTCGCCGAAGTGATCGAACGCGCTTTGGTAAAGGATCCGGCGAACCGTTGGCAATCAGCGGCGGCGATGCGGACGGCATTAGCGCACTCCGAGTAAGCTTGATCACTTCTCCCCGCTTGTAATTGTGCGAAGTCAGTTTCTTTTCATTTACAAACGGCTGCCTCGCGCAACCTTGCCCACATTTGTGGCATCCGTTAAGATTACAAAACGACGTGTTCGTCGCCCCCATCGAGCATAGGGCTCCCCGGGTTTCTAGTTCTTGGTTCCAGTGAGGTTCTAAGTGAAGAACAAATTCTCTTTTGCGCTAATAGCGCTCGTCACACTTTCTCTTTCACTCCCCGGTTTTGTTTTTGCTCAACAGCGGCCGAGCCAGGCCGCGGGCAGAACTGCAGGGAGAAGCGAGCTGCCGCCGGCGCCCAACCGCCGGGCGGGGGCGCGGTCGTCGGCAACCACAATCCTCACGATCGATCAGGACTTCAAGGACGCGTTGAACATCATTCGCGACAACTACATCGACGGCAACAAACTCGATTACAACAACGCTTATAAGTCGTCGATGACCGGCATGTTGCGGACGCTCGATCCGCATTCAAGCTATTTCGATCGGGAAGAGTTCGAAGATCTGAAGACGGATCAGCGCAGTGAATACTTCGGCATTGGCGCGACGATTCAGAATTACTCGGTCGGCGACGAAGTCGAAACCTATATCACCGCGACCTTTAATCATTCGCCGGCGTCGCGCGGTGGACTTCGTTACGGCGATCGCATCGATGCCGTTGACGGCGTTTTGATGCATGCCAAGCCGTCCGCTGAAGTGCGCGACAAGATTCGCGGACCGCGTGACAGTCACGTCAAAGTAACCGTTACCCGAGCGGGCAGTGGCCAGGTTGAAACTGTCGACATCGTGCGCGCGGCTGTGCCCCAGCCTTCCGTTCCTGATTACTACATGATTCGACCCGGTGTCGGCTATATCGATATGACCCGCGGTTTCAATTATGACACCGCCGAGGGGATGCAGGACGCGTTGGATCGTCTGCATCAGCGTGGGCTGAACTCGTTGGTGCTGGATCTGCGTAATAACCCTGGCGGGTTTCTGGACTCAGCGATCGCCGTCGCCGGCACGTTCCTGCCGCAAGGCCAACTGATCCTGACACAAAAAGGACGCAACGGGTTGAACGATCGAATTTACCGATCGAATAATCCTGATCCGGATCGGACGCCGCTGGTGATTTTGGTCAACGACTTCACAGCCTCTGCGTCGGAAATTGTCGCCGGCGCGATGCAGGATCACGACCGCGCGCTCATCGTGGGCCAAACAAGTTTCGGCAAAGGATTGGTCCAGAGCATCATCAATCTTCCCGAAGGCGCGGGCCTAACCTTAACGTCGGCAAAGTATTTCACCCCGTCCGGCCGTCTGATTCAGCGCGATTACTCTAATGGTGGATGGTACGACTACATCTCTCGGGGCGGCACTTTGCGCGGGAACAACATCGATCCGAACAAGCCTGCCGGGCCAGCTTCGCATACCGACACGGGCCGGCCGGTTTATGGCGGCGGCGGCATCACGCCCGACGAAGTCGTAAAAGAGGGAACTTTTACCACTCCTCCCCGCTATTATGACGGCCTAGAGCTTCGTTTGCGACACCCAATATTCTTTTTTGCGCGGGAACTCGTGAACGGCCGCGTCAGCGGCTTCGAGCAATACAAGAACGACCGCGCGATCGTTTTCGACCACGACATCGCTTCTAACGAATTTCCCATAACGGACGCGTTGTTTAAGTCTTTCAGCGACTACCTTGGCAAGGACGCTACTTGGAAGGTGATGGGACCCCAACTCAGCCGGAAGCGGGCCTTCATCGAAAACGAATTGCGCTTTCAGTTAGCGACGGCCGCTTATGGGACGGTTGCGGCGTTACAGGTAACGACAAAAGCAGATCCACAAATTAGTAGGGCTATTGAAGTCACGCCCCGGGCTCGTGATTTGGCGTTGGCCGCGATGCGCGTGCGTTCAACTCCTTGAGTGTTGTCTTCCACGCTTCACACATGTGCGAAAAGAAGATTGAAGACAAGCTTAACTAATCTACGTCTGGATTTGCTGGTGCTTAATCGCATCAATCACCGAAAGAAGCTCTGTTATTTTATCTCTGGGCAACTTGCCTGATTGTACCCATTCAATTCGGCCGTTTCCCGTGCCCGCTTCTTTTATTTTTGTGCGCCCGGCAGGGCGCACTCACTTAGTGAGAGTCCTACGGACCCGACAGGGGGGTCGTTAGCCAGACGGCAAGGGTGTCCATCGCGAGCTTCTTGCTGTCAATCATATAAATAGCTGCAACCTTCCACTCACCATCCTCTTTTACCCAAACATCAGCCCAGGTATAAAGCCACGTCGTCGGAACACCCTTTTCATCTGTTTCCTTGACAATGTTTCGATAAGTCAATAAAGCAGTTTCACCAAAAAACTGGAGTACCAGATTTTCATACCGAGCATCTAAAACGTTCCATTTTGCGTTGGCGCGAGGTCTAGCTCCGAGACTCCCTGGCGCGCTTCGAAAAGTGCCAAAGACCACCCGTAACCTCAACGGGCAAACGATAGCCCAGTTGGCGGGCCAGCATGACAATCTGCCCGCGGTGATGACCTTCATGCGCGACGAAATAGGTTAGGACATGCCCGACGTCAAGGGGAAGGTTGCGCCAAACATATGACGAGGAGGCCGGGATCACGCCGCCCTGGTCACAAGCGAGCCTAAGCAAACTGATAATGCCTCGGCTACTGTGACCAAGTGCTGTAATCAGCTCCTTCGGCCCAACCTTGTGTCGATTGACTGGTCGTGGCACCGCGATGCCGTGTTCTTTTCCCAGCGATTTGATCCACGTACAGCGCGCATTATGAATGTGGCCGGCGATCATCCGCACGGTTCGACGTGGAGCCCCTGGCACTGCGGCTCCCCATAGCTCCTCAGGTAGATGCTCGACCAGAAAGATGCTGACGCGGTTGTTGGTTCTCCACGCGGCAAGCAGGAAATCTTGCTGATCAAGTGCAGAGTGCGTCACAACACTTCAAAGAATGATCAAGCCAACGCCAATGTCAGAGTTGACCGGGCTCGACGATCATAAACGAATCAGTACCGGGAGCGATAGCGACGGGATCGAACACGCAAGTTGAGTTTATGATCGGGTCGCTGCCGCTCGACGTTCTGACACAGCGATGCGCGCGAACAGGTATTAGACCGCAATTCCGCGGCATAAACGCTGATTTGGTAGTTGCGCGACAAAGCGAAAAGAATCGCAAGTTAACAACTTGCGCGACAAAGTGCTACTCATAACTCAACGCGTCGACTGCATCCTGTCTTGCGGCCCTTAACGCGGGATAGAGCGCGCCGATTGAGCCGCCGATTAATCCGACAATCAGTGAGATCGCGATCCATTTCGCCTCGACATCGACGATCAGCGTGGTTGACTTCATCACGAAGAAACGCGCCAGCAACATCAGGAGCACCCCGATGCCGACGCCCAGCACACTGACTAGAATCGCTTCCTGCTCGATGACCCAGGCGATGGAACGCTTGGACATGCCGAGCTACATGGCCAGCAGAATCACCAGCATGCTGATAGTCGCGGCGACACCTACAACCACCTTGAGAAAAACGTTGAGTGCGGGAACGCTCGACATGTAAAGCTCCGGCAGCTCGCGCGTGAGCACGATCTGATCGTCAGGAAATTGTTCTTTAATCCGCGTCGCGACTTGTTCCTGTTGATTCGGGTCGTCGCAGGCAACCAGAATCGTGTTGCAACGGTTCTCGCTGCCAACTTGTTCCTGCATCGTCGCCAGCGGAATCTTGATACGTCCACCGCCCGGCGGCTCGTAAACGCCAACCAACTTAAAAGGCCGCTCGTAAATCTCGATCGTTGAACCGACGGTGACGTTGCGCTCCTGCTGCCAGGCAGCATCGACGATCACTTCGTCGCCCTTTTCCAATCCGCGGCCTTCTTTGAGCGTCAGGTGGTTGAGCGCCGCGTATTGCTCGTACGGAATTCCTTCGATCAGGCGCGAGCCAAACCCCGAGTCGCTTTTATCGAGAAACTGGCCGATCGGCACCGTGGCGCCGACTCCCGGTATGCGGGCGACTTCGACGGCATGCTCAATGGGAATAGTGAAGGGCTGCGTGCCGCTCAAGGCGATCGTGCCGGAAGGGCGCAACATGATTTCAGCGCCGATGTTTGCTTCGCGTTTGCCGCGCTCGCGCAGCAGACCGTGGGCCAACCCAACCGTGAAGACTACCAGCAAGACACCCAGGGCAATGCCGGCAATGCTGACCGCGGTGCGCGCCGGCCGATGCGCGAGATTTGAAAGGACTAAACTATCCATAAGTTTTTGTAGACGAGGACTGCGAGCGAGCACGCGCTCCCAGGCGTTAGGCAGCGCGCGCCAGGTGATTATGAGAACGCCGATGACGGTCCAAAAAATGATTGCCGCTTTGCGCACGATCGCCAGCGCGACACCGATCGCGGTGGTATAGCCGAGCGTGCGCAAAATTATGCCGTTGCCCATTTCGTAAACGCCGATCGTTCCCGGCACAAAAGCGAAGGCGAAGTTAATTACCTTGGTAAGCGATTCAATGATGTACGCCGCGCCGAGAC
>QHXH01000013.1:0-1540 GCA_003222855.1 Acidobacteriota bacterium | reverse complement strand
AGATCGAGCGCGATCATGGAAAAGAATGCGGCGCGACGTCGCTTGTAGAATCCGTAAACTGTCAGCTCTATGCGATAGATGTGATGGCGCCGGCTGCGCAAAAATTTTGGCCGAAAACCGCGGCGCCCTAATCGATCGATGACGTTGGTCAGCAGCGTGACCCGCTTGCGCGTCGCCATAGCCGCCGCAATCAGGCCGAGAAAGGCCACCGCGGCGATGATGATCAGCATTTCGCGGGCGACGGTCGGCACCGGATACGCGAACAACATCAGGACCGCGCCGCCAAAAATCACGAGCACCACCGACAGGTTATAAAGCAGGTTGTCCACAACCAGGGCCGGCACGCCATGGACCAGCGGCACTCGCTTTCGCAGCAAGGCCACTTTTGTAGCTTCGCCCAGCAGTGGACCAGCAAAAGTAAGAAAGCTCATCGATTCGCCGCCAAGTCGCGCCGCGAACGCCTGCAGAAAACTGAAGCGGCGATGCTCGGGAGCGACCGAGAGGCGCATCGCAATCGTCCGCAGGACGTGACGAACTCCGTTAGCGGCAACTACAAAGAAGAAACCGAAACCAACGCGGGTGAGGGCGGAGACGATTGGCTCGACGCCAACAGTGCGAATCAGATAGACGAGCACGATAGCGCCGAGCAAAAACGCAATTGTCTGGAGCCAGGCTCCCGAGCGGTAAGGGAGGGCTCATCAAGTCGCGTATTTGGAGCCCTCCCTTACGGTCGGGCTAGTGCCCCGAATCAGCGCCACAGAATTACCCCACGGCCGCAAAAACATCAGGCCACGGATTGACACAGATAGACACAGATCAATCAGAAATTATCTGTCTCGATCTGTGTTCATCTGTGGCGGATTCCATCTACCGCTGACCAACCTGGTTTAGCAGCGATCGAGCCTCAGCCGGTTTGACACGAACATCATCCGCGACGGCTTTCCGCACCCGGTCCGCGACCTGTGCTCGCAGTTCTGATTGTGGTTGTTCACGCTGATATATCTTAACCAGTTCGCGGCGGGCGGTCCGATTGTTAATTCTTGAAAGCGCTTCGAGACAAAGCCGGCGCGCCTCATCATCGCTCGTCTTCTGAAACATCGCTGCTGCTGCTTTCGCCGCTGCGCCCGGTGCCTCATTTCCATCGTCGGCCAGGAACTGCAGCGACGCAACGACTTTCTCCATGTCCCAGGCTACGTCCGCTTGCGACGATGACTTTGCCACTTCTTTTAAAAATTGAGTGTGATACTCAAGGCGCCGCGATTTTTCCAGCCGCGCATACAACTCTGGCGTTGCTTTCTCGCGATGCACATAACGCCCAAACGAGAAAACATTTGCGAGGTTGTAAAAGAAACGAGCCGGCCGGCCGTGTTCGAGCGCGACCATTTCTGCGCGCCGATCGCGCTCAATTTTTGCCGCCAAGCCCTCGGGCCGGCGAGCATAATCCATCAGCGATGCGTACTGCTGCTGCGCCAGCCTGATCTCAGTTTCATTGTCGTTATTCAGCGGGTTCAGCGAAACGTTTTGCACCCGGCGTTCGATT
>QHXH01000708.1:2797-5617 GCA_003222855.1 Acidobacteriota bacterium | reverse complement strand
GCAGTTTGCGTTGTGCCGTCCAACAATAGCGGCAGCGGGTTGTTTGCCTGCTGTGCTTCGAGGATTGTCAGTCCGCTGGTGAGCGGAACTTTCACCGATCCTTTTTCCAACACCGATCCGGCGATATCGACGACGCCAGTCAATGATTGATCTTCGACGCGCAACCTGAAGGCCGCCGTCGATAACACAAACGGCAGCGGCGCACTTTCGTCGGATTTCGGCTTGCGCGCAGCAAGCTCTGTCAGACGGTTGTACTCAGCCAGCGAAAGCGTGACTGTGCCGGTCGAAGTTGGCGCGGGCACGATCGCTTCGGTCCGCGAGTTTCGTGTTTGTCCGTAAATGCTGCTCGTCAGGATTAGGATTAGAATTATTGTGCGTTTCATCGCTCACCTCTTTTTCTGTCACGTTGGAAATCAAGCTCGACAACCGGCGTTTGGCTTTCGCTGGTCAGTTCAGACTTCAAAAAGATCGATGGCCCGAAGTGAGGGAAAGCCACCCGCAAGGGAAGATTGCGTGCCGGCGTGGTTCCGCGTTTGACCTCTTTCAATTGCGAGACAAGCTGCCTGGCCGCGTCAGTGCTTGCGTCAATTTGCGTATTGCTTTGTATTTCAGTTGATTTGGCGGGGCTGGTCGTCGAAGTCAGCGCCGGTGATTCAGGAGCTTCGTATGGTGTCACGCGAAAGCTGCCTGAGATTCCCGGCGGCGCCGTCAAGCGAAACAACGGCGGATGGTGCAACACCAAATGCGATTTCGAGATCGGCAAATCGACCGCGAGCAACGAGAGTCGCAGCCGCCCTTTGTCGCTCCAGTTGGGCGTGTGATCGAGATAAGAAACTTCGACCACGAACGCCGGAGCTTCATCGCCTGACTTGTTCTTTTGCAGCGGCAGCAAGAGTGAACCGTCCGGCGCGCGTCCGGGCCTAACCGGCCGCCCGGCCACCGATGCACTCCACAAAGTCGCGCTCGCCGGCAGATTCAGCTTTAAAAAATTGCGCTGATTATTTCGGACTGCGAAACGCGACTGGACCAGCAACTTCCCGTCAGTCGTAACCAGCGCGCTGTAATCAGCCTCTTCGATATTTGCCGTGAGCACCGCCTGCGGGGTGTAGCGCGCGATGTCGAGCGACAGCGATCTCTCAGATTTTCCTTCCGCCGGCGGCAAACGGTACGCGATCAGCGATGGTGACTGGCGGCTCGAGATCAATTGGCCCAGTTCGCCGGCTTCGGTTTCTTCCAGTCCGGTGGCTTGTCGATTTTTGATTTCGCCGGCGCCGAGCACTTCGATCGCCACGCCACCTGTCTCGCGCTCGGCCGCGGGCAGGCGCATTAGCGGTACATTGATCTTCCCGTCGCGCGGCAAGCGCAATTCGCCGCTGACGGTAAACCGCGTCGACTCCTGCACCGGCTCGATGAAAGTGACCGTCAGCTCGCGCGCACTCGCGTCCCAATCGGCGACGGTCGCTCCGGAAACCTGATTGACAGTGAATTGCTCCGGCACTTCCGCGTTGACCTGCGTCGTGTCTTCGCCCATGCCAACCAATTCAGTGAGCGTGCCGCGCAATCTGAGCGGCTGACTCGCACGCTGATCATCAACTTTGCGTCGCCACGCAAATGTCAACGGTGCGTTGCCGCGTCCGTTGGCGACCCAGCGGCTTCCCGTAGAAGATTCGGAATGCTCGAGCAACAAACCGCCGCTGATGTGCACATCGATACCCTGGCGCGTCAGCTCGACCACAGCATGCGACACGGCTGAGTTGCTAACCGGAAGTTGCAGAATGTCGGTTCCGGCTACAGTGGAAACCTGAGCAACGATCTTAAGCGTCAACACCGAGCGGCCCGTCTTGGATAATAAGAGTTCAGCGGTGCCTGGCTCTTTCTCGCTCGCGTGCGTGACCAGACTAACTTCGCGGCCGTCGAGCTTTGCGTCGCGAACCATCAAACCGTCCGGCAGCGGCAGGCGTATCCAACCTTCTCTGATCACATCGACCGTCAACCGTGCTTCGCCCGATGCCAGGTCGCCGTCAACTTTCAAATCGTAATCAAGACGCGACAACGTCGCTTCCACAGCTGGAGGGACCACTTCGGCTTCCGCGGGAAACGCCGCGTGCCGCAGAGCCGTATATTCGCTGACCGGAAGCACGACCCAACCGTCTGCGTTCGGGGCCGTCGTTTGGCCCGGTGCGAAGGTAGCGGCAAAAATGAGCACGCCTGTAATGCCGATAGTGCGAAGCGAACTCCTCGAAATGGGCACACATTTCGATCGCCACCAGTAAGGCGATCGTCGTGCTAGCGCATTTGAGATTCTCGTTCGAAGGGATGTTGATGCGATATGGAATTTCATAGAGTTGGGCCTCCTAACAGATTTCGCGTTTCGAGTGTGATCCAATTTGTTTTTTCTCTGCGTAATCTCTGCGTCCTCGGCGTCTCAGCGTTGAGTCTTTCGGTTCAACGAGCTCACCGCAGAGCCACAGAGATCGCAGAGGGGGCGCAGAGAAGTTCCAATTTAGGGAACTACCTTTGTTTCTGAACGCATGCTGACTAAGCGGCTTGCGCTAATTCTTTTTGCGAAGTGCGCAGACTTCCACGCACACGACCACACTTGAGGCAAGCCGCGCAAATCAAAACTCAGTTTTTCTAAAGAGACAGGCGCTTTCGTCCGTGGATGGTAAAGCCTGGTTGGACCGTGCGGGGGAGACTTCGCGAGAAATTCGCCTGGTCAGTCGCTATGATGCAGTGAGTTCGCGTAAGGGTAGCTTGCGGAGAGACAGATGTGATGTCTAATTAACCCTCACGCGTTGACTCGCTCTCTTCTCACGACCC
>QHXH01000708.1:0-2792 GCA_003222855.1 Acidobacteriota bacterium | reverse complement strand
GCGATTGTCTTCGCCAAAGTTTGAAACGACGGATGAAAGCGCAGCGTGGGCGCGACCAGATAGACCAGCGGTGATTCGTCGCTGATTTCGCGATCCCCAAAAAGTTTTGCGCTGCTGATATGGCCGCGACGACGATGCGCCTCCACGCGCCGCCAGTAATCGACGCCCTGAAAAACGTGCTCGCGATCTTCGCTGACCTTTAATTCGATGACGACCAATCTGCCGTCGTGTCGTAAAGCGAGCAGATCGATTGGTCGTGCACCCCCTCTGCCTATCGCACCGCCGTGTGAAGTGCGAAACTGCGCATGCAATGGAGCAACGATCAGGCCGGGATCCAGCTTGGAAATATCTCGCCGCAAAATTGATTCGAGCCAGGCCTCACCGGCGGCGCGATAGAACCAATGGCGCCGATCGCGACAGCTTTCGTGTCGATATATTCGCAGATCGTGGAGCAGCTTGGTCCAAACGGGATGATGATACTCGTCAAGCCATCGTCGTCTGGATCCTTCAATGCCAAACCATATTAGGTCACGTTCCATAACCCTCCGCACCCGCGCGAACGGCAAGCCGTGATAACGAAGCGTCTGGCCGTGCCGGGACGCGACCACATCAATCGCGAAAACGAGCCAGCCGTTTGCGCCATAGATACTTTCGTTCCCACACGGTTGTGGGTTCTACTGTCCGCCAGTCTTCACCGATTTCCATCAACTCGATCCGCTGTCGCAGCGAATCGCGTAGCAACACCTGTCGCTGTCGCGCGGCTTCCAGGATATTTCGCTCGACAACGATAACCAGCCGATTGATTGGCGGCCGCTTCGGAGCTGTCTGCACGCGCGCAAACCAAAGCAGGGCCGACGAAAAAAGTGAATCAACATTGCGCGGGTCACTGTCAGCTACGGTGGCGGTGAAGGCGATTCGTTCATGTGGCAGACGCAGAATGATGCGCGCATAGCGCCCAGGCTGATCGCGGCGCATGCCTGGACTCAACGCGGCTCGTTCGATCTTAATGTATGGCAGTGGGATAGACTTCAGTCTGTCATCTCCTTCCGCGGAATCACAGACTAAAGTCTGTGCCACAATCTGGGCCAGTGTTTCACATCTCGCCTGCCGCGCAGCGGCGATCTTAGCGACTAATGCTTTCGCCGAAGCACGCGGCACCAGCTCGATCGTTGCTGCCTCCGCTCCCATCCTGCGGCTCACGTCCAGCACCAGCTTCTCGCCCGCTTGATTCCAATCAGTGACTCGCCACGCGCGCGCGCCTCTCTGTGTCCAACAGGAAAAGATCAACCGGCCGTGCGCCACAGAAAAATCAAATTCAGTGCGGTTAACTTCCAGCGGCAGCCGTCCGTCTTCTGATATGAACCATTCTGCGTGGGGGTTGACGAATTCAAGCAGCTTCAGCTCGGCGCGAATCACGGAGGCTGCGTCAAGAAATTTTGCGGGATTTGGGAGAGGCATCGGGCGCTATGCTAACATCGAGGCAAAAGTAAATAATTTTGCATGGAATCAATTTACCTCGCGGGCGCAGTCCGCACTCCAATTGGACGTTTCGGCGGCTCGCTTCGGTCATTGACTGCTGCTGACCTCGGCGTCGCTGTTGCCCAGGAATGTTTGCGCCGCACCAATATCCCAGCGGATCAGGTTGACGACTCGATTTGGGGATGCGCGCGACAGGCCGGCGGCGGGCCAAACGTCGCGCGGCAGATCACGTTTCGAGCGGGCGTGCCGGATCGCGTGCCCGCGTTTACCGTCAATCAAGCCTGCGGTTCAGGACTGCGCGCGATTATTCTGGCCGCAGAGAAAATCATGGTGGGCCGCGCCCACATTGTGCTTGCCGGCGGGACTGAAAGCATGTCGCGCGTTCCTTACTTCGCCGACGGCGCGCGTTGGGGAACTCGGCTGGGCCACGTCGATCTGGTTGACGGAATGTATCGCGATGGCTTTAATGATCCGCTTTCGGGTTTGGTGATGGGCGAGACGGCCGAGAAGCTTGCCAGCCAATACGAGATTAGTCGTGAAGAACAGGATGAGTATGCGTTGCGCTCGCAGAAACGCGCGGCGGCCGCGAGTGCGGCCTGCAGATTTAGCGATGAGATCGTCTCCCTCTCCCTTTGGGAGAGGGCTGGAGTGAGGGGCGCGGCTAAGGCGAACGTAAACCCTAACCCTCTTCCAAAGGGAGAGGGCACAAAACCATTCTGGACCGACGAGCACGTTCGCGCTGACACGACGATCGAGAGCTTGAGCAAACTGGCGCCGGTGTTTTCGAAAGATGGAACAGTGACTGCCGGTAATTCGTCTGGCATCACGGACGGTGCCGCAGCGGTCATGGTGATGAGTGAATCTGCTTTGAAAGTATCAAGCGCCGAACCGCTGGCGCGGGTTGTCGATTATGAAATCGTTGGTGTGCCGCCGGAGACTATGGGCATTGGCCCGGTGCCGGCAACCCGCGCCATTCTCGAAAGACAGAAACTCGCGTTGTCAGACATCGATCTAATCGAATTGAATGAAGCATTCGCCGCGCAAGTCATCGCGTGCGATCGCGAGCTGCAATTTGATCCGGAGCGGCTTAACGTCAACGGTGGCGCGATTGCCCTGGGCCATCCGATTGGATGCACCGGCGTGCGAATCACGACGACGCTGCTTTACGAAATGGAAAAGCGTCAAGCGAAACGGGGACTGGCAACACTTTGCATCAGTGGCGGCATGGGAATCGCTTTGCTGGTTGAGCGTGTTTGAGCAGTTTGCACCGTCCCTCATTCACACCTGGCTTAAGGAGTCTGTCGGAAAAAGTC
>QHXH01000707.1 GCA_003222855.1 Acidobacteriota bacterium | reverse complement strand
TTATGATCCCGAGACAACACGGTACCTTGTGTCAGGACAGGAATACATCACGATACGCGATCCACTGGGACAGCTCTCACTCGATCACGTGACGGCGAAGGGGCTGGCGTTTCTGTTCTTCCCAGGAAGTGAGCAGTACCGAGAGATCATTCGTGAGCGTTATCCGGGTGGGATGGAAGAGGAAGTGCGCAATCCAGTTGGGCGGCACGTGTTCTACGCGTACGTAATAAAGCCGCAGATCATTGGGAGTGATTCTCAACCGCGCTAACTAAAGAAGATCAGCGGGCCAGGATGCCTGTGTTGCGAGTCACACAATTGCGCCGCCGCAGCTGGAACCGGCGCCGGCAGTGCAACCGAAGCAATGATCGCCGGTCATGATCTCGCGATTTTCAATTTTTTCGGGATCGACGTCCCACAGAAAAATCGGTGCACCATTGTTCCATTGCATTCCGAGTTGCTGATTAAAATCGCAATCGTAAACTTCTCCGCGCCAGCCCACGCTGATGGTGTTACGGCACATCAAACCATCTATAGTCGCGGGGTTGAACGCCTGAATCAGCAGCTCCATGTATTCATCCAATTTACTGTTGTGCCGTAGGTAACTCGCGAACCGGCCGATCGGCAGATTCGTAAGCGTGTAGAGGTTGTTAAACACAATTCCGAAATGTTTCTTGAGTTCGCGTTTGTAATCGCCTTCAAGCTCAGTCTGCGACGGCGGTAAAAATGCGCCGACTGGATTGTAAACAAGATGCAACGACAGGTCCGGATCGATTCCGTAACCTAACGAGTTGAGCAGTTGCAGAGCAGCGATGCTGTTTTCAAAAACGCCTTCGCCCCGTTGCGCGTTTACGTTTCCCGGTGAGTAGCACGGCATCGATGCAATAATCTCCACCTTATTCGCTGCAAGCAACGGGGCGAGGTCGTCGTAACCGCGCTCGAGCAAAATCGTGAGGTTGCAGCGGTCGATGATGTGCCGGTGCGGTTGCAACGATTTCACCTGCTCGATGAAGTAGCGAAAATCGGGAATCATTTCCGGCGCCCCGCCGGTTAGATCGACAGTCGGAATTTCAGTTCTCCTCAGCCAATCAATGATCCGATCGATCGTCTCGCACGTCATAATCTCCTCGCGCTTTGGCCCAGCGTTCACATGGCAATGCACGCAAGTGAGATTGCAAAGCTTGCCCACGTTAACCTGAAGAATTTCCGTGTGCGCGTGGCGCAACCAGATCGACTGCTCCGTCAGTTTCTGCCCAAAACGGTTCATGCTAATCAGCAGCAAGTGCCGCCATCGCAGCATTTACTATTTGCTTCCGTGGTCGCGCTGTAATCCAAGCCTTTCGTTTCCTTGGGATGCCGTAGCGAAGTGCGCGAACAATCAAACGGCTTGGCTTCGGCCAGCGGTACGTTGACAAGCGGATCGACGAACTCGAAGAACTCGCGATACGGCGCTTTCTTGTAGAGATTGTAGGTCTTGTCGCAGACCGCGTAGCGCTTGCCCCGTTGCATCCGATGATTGTCGTCGTCGAGCACTTCCTTGAACGGGCCGCGATAGGTCACGGCCTGGTTTCGCTCGAAACAGTCGCCCTGCTTTCCTTTGAAGGCTTCGATGGTAACGGAGCGAAACTCGATCCCTTGCACTGTGCGCCCAGGCCGCGCGTCTCGTTTCAAAATTTGGATTCCGTAAAATCCGGCGTGTTCGAATGCTTGAAGAAAACCTTCTTCGGTCAGCGCGCCGGAAATGCAACCGCTCCACAGCTCCGGATCGTTTTGCATTTCTTCCGGCACTTCTTCATCGCTCACAATGTCCGAGATCACTGCCCGCCCGCCTTTCTTTAGAACGCGAAAAATTTCGTCGAAGAGCTGCGGTTTTGATTTCGGCTCGACCAAATTGAGGACGCAATTGGAAACGACCACGTCGATAGCATCGCTGGCGATGAGCGGACGCTTCATGCGCAATTCTCCGGCCAGTTCGTCTGCCGCGAGAAACGAAGCTGCGTCGGTAATCGGGCTGTCTTTTAATTTTCGATCCAGCAATTCCAGATCGAGCGCCAGATCCTGGATGCGCCCCTTACGAAATTCCACATTCGCGTAACCGATGCGTTGCGCAATGATTGGCGCGTTGCGGCGCGCCACCTCCAGCATTTCGTCCGTCATATCGACGCCGATCACTTTGCCGTTTGGTCCAACGATCTGCGCAGCGATAAAACAGATTTTTCCGGTGCCGCTGCCCAGATCGAGAACCGTTTCGCCTTCGCGCAGATAACGCGACGGATCGCCACAGCCGTAGTCGCGCTCGATCACTTCCTGTGGAATGACGCTGAGATACGCCGGTTCATAATTAACCGGACAACAAAGTTTCTCCGCGCACTCTTTTGCTCCCGCCGCGTAACGTTGCCGAACGATAGTTTCTTTACTCTGGAGTTCCATCATCTTAATCCGAAGCTTTAACAGAGCGTTTTATTCCTGAAAAGCTTTCAATTCTACGTTAGTTCGGTCTTCCGCAGCGCGTTGCGCGCGATCTTGGTTACCCAGATTGTGACGATAATTGTCGCGACAAGACCAACACTCATGAATGTCCAGTATAGCGAGCCGTGTTTCATTGCCTCGCCACCGGCGGCCACTGATGCAGCAGCTTTGCCAGCCGTGCCGATGTAAACGTATAGAAACGTGCCCGGCATCATGCCAATCCAACTCGCCAGCACATATGGCCAGAATTTCACCCCGGTGAGGCCGTAAAAGTAATTGCTCAGGTTGAATGGAATGATCGGACTGAGCCGAAGCAGGAAAATCAACTTGGCGCCTTGCTTGCCGATGGCGCTGTCGATCGCGCGAAATTTTTCGTTCCGCTGTGCAATCACTGCGACTCTTTCGAGGGCGATGAATCGAGCGACGACGAAGGCCAGAGCAGCGCCGAGAGTCGAGCCGGCGGAAACGGCAAGAAAACCTTCCCATAGCCCGAATACGAACCCTGCGCCGATGGTCAGGACGGATCCGGGCGCGAGCAATACTGTGGCTACAGCATAAACAATGATGAAAATAAAAATTCCAACCACGCCCATCCGGCCGACCCAGTCGTTGAAGTTTCTCAGCCATTGCTGGACCGGCAGAAATTTCATTGTCAGAAAGAGCGCAATCACAATGCCGAGCAACACAATCAGCCGAACAATTGCGCTCTTCGGCGCGGTCTTCTTCGCGGTCACTTGCGTGCGCGCTCGTAGAGCCACGTAAAAAATTTCTTGGTGCGCGGTGTTAGCCGCGTCTTGTTGTATTTGTCACCAGCTTTGCGCGCGAGTTCCGAGAACGTGGGATAAGCGTGAATCGTTGATGCGATCATGGCCAGGCCAATGCCAGCTTTCATCGCCAACACGAATTCGTGAAGTAGATCGCCCCCATGGGGAGCGACAATGGTAGCGCCGAGGATCTTGTCCGAGCCTTTGGCGGTCAGGATTTTGGCGAAGCCTACTTCTTCGCTTTCGACGACCGCGCGATCGACATCTTCAAGCAGAACCAGAAACAAATCGTAATGAACATTTTCGCGTTTCGCTTCCTTTTCGCCGAGACCAACGTGCGCGACTTCCGGGTCGGTGTAAGTGCACCACGGCACGACCGCCCAATCGACTTTCTGCCGGAGAAATTGAAATGGCATCAGGATGTTTCGAACGACGATGCGCGCAGTGTAGTCGGCAGTGTGGGTGAACTTGAGACGGTTGGCAATATCGCCTGCGGCGTAGATGTGCGGCTGCGAAGTCTGGAGATACTCATTCACTTCCACACCATTTGCGGTGCACTTCACGCCGGCTGCTTCGAGATTTAGCGCTTTCATCATTGGGCAGCGCCCCACGGCGATTAGCAGCGAATACGCGTTGAACTGAACCGGTTTTGCTTCCTGTGAACCAGTCGGCTTCCACATTCCCTCCAGCGTAATGACGTT
>QHXH01000706.1 GCA_003222855.1 Acidobacteriota bacterium | reverse complement strand
TGTTGACGCGGTGACGCTCGATGATTTCCCAGAAGCGATCCGGCTCAGGCCAGTTGGGCGCACCTTCATACATCAATGCGGTGGCGCCATTCGATAGTGGTCCATAAACGACGTAGCTGTGACCCGTCACCCATCCAATATCGGCCGTACACCAATAAATATCTTCATCCTTGAGATCGAAAATCCATTTCGTAGTCAGGTGCGATTGCAACAGGTAACCGCCAGTTGTGTGCAGAATGCCCTTCGGCTTTCCGGTCGTACCCGAAGTGTAAAGGATGAACAACGGGTGTTCGCTGTCGAGTTCCTCAGCCGGACAATCGGCATTGACCGCCGCGCTCAGCTCATGCCACCAGTAATCGCGTCCGGCTTCCATGTGAATTCTGCCGCCCGTGCGTCTAACGACGATGCACGACTGGACGGAAGGAGTTTCTTTCAACGCTTCATCGACCGCCGCTTTCAATTTCACTTCGTTGCCGCGCCGCCAGCCGCCGTCGGCCGTGACTACAACTTTGCATTGGGCATCGTTGATGCGATCGATCAGTGCTGTGCTCGAGAAGCCACCGAACACGACGGAATGCGTGGCGCCAATCCGCGCGCAGGCGAGCATTGAGATTGCCAGCTCGGGAATCAACGGCATGTAAAGCGCGACGCGATCGCCGTTCCCGACGCCAAGGTTTTTCAGGACATTCGCAAAGCGACAGACTGCAGTATGAAGTTGTTGATAAGTGAGCGTCCGCGTGTCGCCGGGCTCGCCTTCCCAAACCAAAGCCGCTTTGTTGCGTCGCCACGTTCCGAGGTGGCGGTCGAGGCAGTTGTACGAGATATTGATCTTGCCGCCGACGAACCACTGCGCATGCGGCGGCTCCCACTTCAGCACCTCGTCCCATTTCCTGAACCAGTGGAGCTCGCTTTCAGCAAACCGCGCCCAAAAGCCTTCGGGATCGGCTTTGCCTTCCGCGCGCAGCGCTTCCAGTTCGGCCATCGATTTGATGTGCGCCTTTTCAGCGAACTCAGCCGGTGGATGAAATACGCGCCCTTCAGCCTGAAGCGACTCAATGTTAGTAGTTGATGACATTTTCTTTTGGAGCGCCGACATCCCTGTCGAGGGTGCGCGGGCATCTTGCCCGCACTTTGCTGACGAATCTTATCAGCCGCTTTGCAATTCTTCTACAATCTCTTGCATTACTGCGCGTCCCTTTTCAACTTCATCGGGCGCAAACGAAATCGCGCCGACGACGGCGTGGCCGCCGCCGCCATAGCGTTCGCAAATCGTCGCGATGTTATGACGGCGCGGACGCGGCGCCCAGGGATTCGAGCCGACAGAAATCTTCGTGCGTTGTGGCGCGCGCGTTAGAGCGACTGTGTAAGTCGCCTCCGGAAACAAATAATAAGGGATGAATTTATTGAAACCTTCGTAACCCTCCGGAACCAAATCGAATTGCACCACGCCGTCCTGGCACACGGCTTTTCGCTTGATTGCTTCCAGCGTTTCGCGATGCAGTTGCAGAATAGGTTGAAATCTCGCTCCGACCTCAGCGCTCGTTGCGACTTCGTTTAAGCTCCGGTGCGTCAGATCGCGAATCACCTGTTCGATGAATGATTCATCCTGAGTGCCCTCGATCACTTGCATCAATTGCAGCGCCGGCTCTTTCAATTCGACACATTGCGCCGGCGATTCATAAAGGGCGCCGTCGATAACGTGCGCCCAATAAATCAGATCGCGCAGCGGCTCGGAATTAAACCCAAATTTCGTCTGGGCAA
>QHXH01000012.1 GCA_003222855.1 Acidobacteriota bacterium | reverse complement strand
TGGCGTACCGGGCGCTCCAGTTTGACGGTAAATAAAGTCATCAAATCCGGAATCGAGTTCGGCAATTAGAACTCGTCCGGTCGAATCGAAGGCAATCTTCTGGTCCCCAGGACCGGGAAAACCGGTCGGAGGTTGAGGAATGATCGTGATCTTGGACCAGGTAGCACCGCCATCTGTTGACATCCAAACCGGAGCTCTCACGCCGGGTCCCCAGTTTTCCGAGAAAGATACGATCGCAATCCGTAAGGGATTGCTCGGGTCGACGGCAATGCTCGGCTCAGTGTCGGCGAGATTGTTTGGATCGGTGGCGTCTGTGGCAATGTCTTTGATCGTCTGCGAGTGCCCCATACGGGGAAACGTCAGGCCGATTAACGCCACCATCAATAGATACACGAAAATGGCGCGGCTCTTTGTGCGGCTGACCGAGGGTGAACACTTGTGTTTCATTTTCGCCTCCTAGAATAGTGTCGTCGAGATTTTCGACGCGTCTAAGAAAACTCTATCGACCGAGCCAGCGATCGGACTCCAGTCAGACTCGGCAAAGATGATCGCGCCGCCGGCGTAGTGATGCAGGGTGAGAATTACCGGACGACGATCGGTGCCGTCGTCAAGTAATTCAGTCGTGGTTCGTTCTTCTTTTCCGAGGCGCTTGCGAACGTCACTCATCATGAGGCGCTCCGGCAGAAAGTCATTGCCTATCGCCGCGACGCGATATGAACGGTCATCAGGAAAGAGCACGACTTCGGACCTCAGCGGCTCGACGCCCTGGCCCAAATATGCTTTGAGTTTGGCCGAACGTGGGCTCGTGTTCTGCATAGATTTGAGTGCGTCCGAAAGTCTGCGCGCTTGCCGATCCGCCTCTTCCCGATTGCTGAATTTGGTCCCGCCCACAACTCGATCGCGAAAGATCCAGACCTGCTTTTCGCCGGCGCGTGCGAATGCCGGCAGCGTCGCGAGCGCGGAAGGAAATCCTTTGCCCCACAGCGCCTGGTCAGTCAGGATGTCCTCCAGAGACCGTTCCTGGAAATGGGCTCGCGTGCGGGTGGCTTTCTTCAACTTGCTACTTTGAATTGAGCCGGATCCGATCGCCTCCGCGCTCTTCTGAAGCTGAAAGATTCTTGTGGATCCGGACTGTGTGCTGACAAGCATTGCGATCAGCACCAGCGGAATTAAGTGTTGGGCCATGTTAGCGCCTCCTTTCAAATTCCCGAACCTGATAGTTTCAACTACGAATCCTCAATACGCTGCAAATGATTGGATGGCGTCTGCTTTGCAGCAAACTCTTCTATTTCCGTGTTGTGACGCGAAACGTGTAGCCATTGCCGACAGGAACACGCTCGCCCGGCACCAGCGGCAGCAGAACACCGCTAATGTCTATGTCGGCGACGAAGCCTCTTGGAACGTTCGGCGGAATGATGATCCGAACCGGCTGGGCAAGGTTTTCGCCGGGCTCGAGTACGTTGTTTTGCACATGCAGGAGCAAAGCTTTGCGACTCAATTTTCGCCGTTCAGCGAGCGGTGGCAGTTCCACGCGCCAACCAGGCGGCAAACTCTTCGGATCTACACGCACGACAACTTCCGCCGGCAGGCTGAGAAAGTTCGTCACGCCGACGAACAATTTCGTGGCTGCCTCGGCATCAACTGTCTGAAAATTATGTCCGCCGATATTGCTGGTCCGCTGAATTTGAGTTGTGAGCGGCTTGTCATCCGGATGAGAAACTACCGCCCCCACGCACCAATGATGCTCTCCCCAAATGTTCGTTCCACTCGGCACGTGCCATGAGAAATTCAGCGTGGAGTCGCCCAATACCAGATCTGTCGTTTGCTCTCCGATCAAAACCGAGTCGGGATTAGGAAACTCGAGTGAGACCCGCGGGTCTGTGTAGTAAGCGCGAACGATGCTGGCGTGCATCGTCACGGGACCGTCGTTATGAACCCGAACGTGCAGGACGGTGGTACTGCCGGCAACTGGCGGATCGGTATCCGTCCAGATGTCGGGACTGGTCCAAAAAGCGTGCGACCAGTGATCGCCTAGCCAGACCGCCGACGGTTCCGCTCCGGTGTCTGCGCTGTAATCCTTAATCCAGAGCGTGCGGCAGCCAGCATCCTTTATCAGCGAGATAGCGGCGGGAAGATTCTCTTCATTGTTCGGAATAATCTGTGCCGGCGGCGGATCAAATGACGGCCCACGTAACTCGGGAGTAAGCGCGATCATCCGCATCTCGCCCCAGAAATAATCCAGCGTCGAGCCCGACGAGTTATAACCGATTGATGTCCCATAGACCTGACCATGGACAGCGGCAATCCGATTGATCATGTCCTGCTGCACAAATCCGAGCGTCGTCTCGCCGGGCGCGGGTGCGTCGACGTATCGCCACGAACGTAGAATTACCTCAGCGGCGCTGTGATAACTAACCAGAAAACGAGGGTTATGGCGGGCCTGGATGAAATCGCGAAAGTGGTAAGCCTCAGGCTCACTAAATGCTGACGGCCCGCGATAGGTTTCGTCGGCGGTTACTCCGGAAGATCCACTTGCCAGCCCCCACTGATAGCTAAAGTTCCGATTGATGTCGACCCCGAAAGTACCGTCGCCGTTGTTTCGCCGGTTCTTGCGCCAGAATCTGCGCGATGGATCCGAGGCTGTGTAAACATAACCATCGGGATTAGCCACCGGAATGATCCAGATCTGCAAATTATTCATGCAGGCCTGTAAATTAGGATCGGTGCTGTAATGGGTCACCAGGTACTCAGCGAGATAAAGCGCCATTTCAGCAGCGATCCATTCTCGGGCATGCTGTAAAGCAATGAAGACCACATCGCCTTTTGTGGCATCGTCGATAGCCACGTTATTTGAAATCTTGAGACCGCGAATCGGCCGGCCTTCAACCGAATTGCCTATGGTAAAAATTTGAGCGATTGACGCATGCGTTGTAGCGAGGTTTGTCAATTCGTTGTCCATCTGAGTCGGTGTGTGAAAATTACTGAAGTCAATCGAGGCGCGTATCTCGCTTACGCGGCCGGAAGCTACTCCCAGCGCTACCAGAAACAAAATTCGATATAAGACTTTCATCTCACGACACCGGGATAGTCCGGCAGAATTTCAACTTTCAAACCACGAGCGCGCAGATCCTTGATCGCATCGTCAAAGGCTTCACCGGTGACCGTAATCGCGCGTCCTCCTCGAACTCTCCGGATCCCGACAATTTCTACTCGTCCACCGATCTGGTTGTTAACATCAAAGGGTTGCGCCAGCACAATTTGAATCCGGCGCGGCACGGGCTCTCTGTGTGCCTGCTCCTTCATGACATAGCCCGCCCGCTCAAGCTCTCGCAATTGCTTGACGGTTCCTCGCAGCACCCAACTGTCGCGCTCTCTTAGCAGCAGACTTGCCGCTCCCAATTTGCCAAGTGGGGCGTCATCTCTTTGCGGAGCGATGCGAACTATACGGGTGAACACTTCTTCCGGATCGGCAACCACGGGAGAGTAACCGTAAGAAGTCAACAGTCGATTGATGTTGTCGTCGCCGTAATAGTAGAAATATCTTCCCTGGACGAGTTCGGGTTTCACCTTGAGCTGTTGCTGTACCAGGCCGGCTTCATCGGCATCCTCGACCTCGACACGAAAGAGTCTTCGTGTTTGCGGAATCGTTCCGAATGTGGCTGGTTGATGCGGCAGAACGACAACCGCGGTGCTAACACCCAGTATCGAGATCGCCAGAAAGCCGATCAGAAACCCTGAACTGGGAAAACGATTTTGACTCGAACGATCGGCCACGGAAAGCCTCCGTCCGATTGACTGTCCAAAAGGGCATCGGGCTGTCAGTCAATCTCTGAAGTGATGCGAGGGTGTGGCCAATCTAGCGCAAAATTCGGGAAAAGGAAAGAAAAATAATTCACCCTAAGAAACTGATTCAAACGGGCATATCGTGCGTAGCCATAATCTTCTGTGCAAGAACGAGATAGGGATGTTTCTTCAAGTCAATGATTAACGGGCAAGCGCGCGAGGGATGATGAATGAATTTACCTTCTCTCGCGTCCACGGCGGGGATTTTGTCTCGGGAACCAGCAAGTAAATACCAGGGCCGATAAGATGGTGGGCGCGCCTAACGGACGGGTTTCTGCCCACTCCGGTAGAAATGAATCCGCACCTCTTCAAGCGTCGCCATCCCTTCTTCGATTTCGTTATCAATCAATGCCAGAAATTTTTCGAGTTTCTCTCGCGTGTCGACGATCTCAACGATGATCGGCAAGTCCTGCGACAGACGCTCGATCTTAAATGTATGCAAGCGGCTGTGCGCGCCGAAACCTAACATGCCGCGCATTACGGTCGCGCCGGCCAAACCTTCCTCTCGCGCTTTCGTTACAATCCACTCATGCAGAAGCCTGCCATTGTGGCGATCGCTTTCACCAATAAAGATGCGGAGTAAGTAGCCTTCTTCGGGTAACATCATTGCAGTAACCTCTTCAAGAACCAACTCGCAAGTTAACAACTTGCGCTACAGGCGTCGCAAGTTAAACAACTTGCTTTACATCATCGCCAGATTTGATATGCCATTGCCCGGCTTAACCAAACTGCTCCGAGACACAACACCAGATGGGCGGCGACATTGATCGTCGCAAGAAGACTCTCGCCCTCGCGCCAAAGATTTATGGTTTCGTTACTGAAAGCTGAAAACGTCGTGAAGCCGCCGAGCACGCCGATGAAAATCAGCGTACGCGTTTCGGCCGTGAAGAAACCGCGCGTCTCGGCAAGTTGTGAAAGAAATCCGATCGCGAAACAGCCGATCAGATTGACGGCGAGCGTGCCGTAGGGAAAGTCGATGCTACGGCTTAAGTCCTGCACAAATCCGCTGACGGAGTAGCGCAACACTGAGCCAATAAAACCACCAATGCCTGCCAGAAATATTTTGGCCACCTCGATGACTCCTTATGCGGACTGGAGCGCAACCGTCCCGGTTGCTGCCCTGAGCGGCGATTGCAAGCGAGGACGCTTGCGCTCCAGTCAAACCCAGAGTTGTGGTAGGAGTCATCAGCCGGCAGGCGGTTAATGGCGGACTCCATCGCCTTTGGAAACATTAAACCACAGAGGGCACAGAGAAGATCATAAAGGCCAGCGTAAGAAGCCTTCCATTAATTTGAAAATTCCTCTGTGCCCTCTGTGGTTAAGATTATACAAACGCAAAATCAAACTGTTCCTGAAAGATCAGCGGATCACTATTTATGTCCAACGACCCGAGATAATCTTCGATCTCGTTAAGCACGTCCCGCTCTGGCCCGCGCAAAGCCTTCGCCACTTCCGGATTCACGCGCAGCATTGCCTGCCGCGAGCCTTCGCCTTCACGCGCCAGGCGCCGCGCCTGCTCGAGAATTTCATAACAGATGGTCTGCGGCGACTTCACCAAACCGGCGCCCTGACAATGCTGACACGGCGCGCACAAGGTGCGTTCGAGCGACTGCTTCACGCGTTTGCGCGTCATGATCACCAATCCAAAGTCATTGAATGAAAGCACCTTTGTCGGTGATTTGTCGCGACGCAGAGCGTCCTGCAGCACGGTCATTACGCGCTGACGATTGCGGCGCTCTTCCATGTCGATCAAATCCAGCACGATGATGCCACCCAAATCTCGCAGACGAATCTGGCGCGCGATTTCTTCCACGGCTTCCATGTTCGTGCGCGTGATCGTATCTTCCAAACGCGTCGCGCCGCGGCCGACAAACTTGCCGGTATTCACGTCGATCGACACGAGCGCTTCTGTTTGATTGATGACCAGATAGCCACCCGATTTGAGCCAGACACGCGGCTTGATCGCTTTATCGATTTCGCCTTGCACGCCGTAAGCTTCCAGAATCGGAGCATCACGTGTATAGAGTTTCACCTTCTTCACCATGCGCGGCTGCATGCGGTTCACAAACTCGACAACCCGCTGATATTCTTCTTCCGAATCGATGCGAATCGCGGTGAAATCCTCGGACAACTGATCGCGCAGAATTCGCTGCACCAGATCGAGATCGCGATGCACTAGTGCCGGCGCTTTCGCTTTTTCCGCGTTTCTGCGCATCTCCTGCCAGGTGCGCAGCAGGTACTGTGCGTCGGCGCGCAGATCCGCTTCGCTGGCCCCGGTGCCGGCAGTGCGCACAATAAAACCGCCGGACGGAGATTTTTCGTCCGCATGAATTTTCTGAATTAGCTTGCGCAGGCGTGCGCGTTCGGCATCGGAATCGATTTTGCGCGAGACGCCGAGATGTTCGACCGTCGGCATGTAAACGAGGAACCGCCCCGGCAGCGCGATGTGCGAGGTAATGCGCGCGCCTTTTTTGGCGATCGGCTCTTTGGCAATCTGAACCAGAATCTCCTGACCCTCGCGCAGCAAATCCGTAATCGCGGGTTGCACGCGATCGTGCCGGGTCGATCTTCGCCGGCCACGAGCTGGCGGGCGCCGCTGGCCTGGCGCAGCGTCATGCGACTCTGCAATTTCGGAAGATTCTACTTCCGACACCAGGACCGGCTCTTCGACGGCTTCAGGTACTTGCGCTTCAATCGGCTCGTCTGAATGTTCCTCTTCTGTGTGTTCATCGACACCATTCGATTCATTAGTCTCTGGTGCGCCCAACGGTTTTTTTGACGGCCGCCGCCGCCGCCGGCCACCCCGGCGCGTTGCAAATTCTTCGTGCGGACGGCCGCTGGTAATGCTCGCCTGGGAATCGGGCACTGCCTCTGAAGTACTTTCGGATGACAGCTCGCTGTCGCCTGCGTTTTCGTCGTCTTCAGACTTCTTTGATTTGAACAGACGGCCAATCACGCCGGTTTTCTTGCGGCGACGCTCGGCAGCCGTTTCTCTCTTGGCGGCACCCGGCAACGGTGATTCCCTGACTGGCTCCGCTTGAGCCAGTCCTTGTTCATCATCGCTTACTCGCTGGAACGAAAAATCACGTGAACTTTCCTGAGCAACGTCGTCCACGAAGTGGTCCACATGAGCAGCCTCGATTTGCTGAGCGCGGCGCGCTGCCGGCTGCGCGACTTCTTCGTCGTCGGCTACCCGTTGAAAGTCGCCGCCTTCATTCAATCCCTCAGATAATAACGAGCCCACCGGCGCGCTCGGCACATCTTCAAGATCGAATTCCACCGCGTGAACCGCGTCCATGATCCTTTCCTGTAAGCGCGCGTCTTTGAACATCTCACCGTTGATGGCGCGCTCTTCTTCGTCGCTGACGCGTTCGAACGAGACTCCGCCGGCTACGAAAGGAGTATCGATCGGCTCAGCCTGCGTCGGAATAATGCTCCGCTCGTCGATGTCCGCGGGCGCGGTTTTTGTTGAGCGGCTGCGACCACGTCCCCCGCGACGACCGCGACGCCGCGGCCCGCTTTCTTCGCTGGGTTCCTCGGGTTTCTCCTCGGCAGTAATTGCCTCGGGTTCGACTTCCCGCAGCGGCTCAGCGCGCTCGTGTGTCGCTTCGACCTGTTGCTCGCGCTGAACGCGGCCAATTTCGATGTGTTCGGCGGCCGCGCGCGCGGCGCCCTCGGGATCCCCCTTCTTTGATATACAGGAACGCGTCGCGATCCAGTCCAATATCGACAAACGCCGATTGCATTCCCGGCAAAACGCGCATCACGCGCCCTTTATAAATATTGCCGACGATGCCCTGGTTTTGTTCACCACGTTCGATGTAAAACTCAGTGACTCTTTCATTTTCGACGATCGCAATTTTCTTCTCGCGACCATTTACACTAACAATTAACTCTCTTGACATTGATTTTCTTTCTGTTGATTAGGAGCGCAACCTGGGAGCGCACACATCCTGTGTGCGGTCCGCGGGCATCCATGCCCGCACTTTTCGTTCTGCTCACTCTGTTGTTGGAAGTTGCCGGCAGAATGTGCCGACAGTTGATTTGCAAAAGCCACCAGCGAAAGCCGTGGCGACGCGTTCGGCCTCGATCAAACAGATCGAGATCACCCGCGTGCTTTTTGGAAACCATCTGTAAGAACAGATGGGTACAAGCCTGATTCAAAAAGGAAACTCCATTGACCGCGTGACTGTCGTTTGACATCGCCAGGGAGCGGGGCGTTCTAACTTAAACGCGCTCTGAAACCTGGATGCGGCTTATATAATACCGACGTCTGCCGGCTTCAAAAATCTTCGCTCACCTGTTCACAGCCTGAATTGAATTGCGAAGCTTTCAGTCGGGCCGATTGCCCAACCAAGGCGAGCAAACGCAGTATAGCAGTCAGGCGATCGGAACTACAAGTTATTAACCCTCGCTAACTTCTGACTCAGTTTGTCATGCAGCGTTAACCGGCTAAAGGACGACCGTTTCCCGCTTCAGATCTCATCTCCGCTTCTATCAAGTCTGAAAATCACATCAGCCGCACAGTTTGCCGCTACGTGACGCGGCCGTTCTTTGATCTCACGTGTGCCTACGTTAGAATCCCCGCATCAAAGGAAACGGCAATGGCAGGCGACGAACGAATTTCCAAAGCAGTTTACGCGGCGGTTGACGAATTGAACGAGCAACTACCGAAAGGCGTGCAGATCGAAAAGTCTCTGGAAGCGCCGCTCTACGGCTCTGCGGGAAAATTGGAATCGCTCGATTTCGTGACGTTGATTATGGAAGTCGAAGAAAAGATCAACGCTGAGTTCGGCACCGATATCACGATCGCCGACGACAATCTGCTGTCAAAAGAGAAGAGTCCCTTTTCGACTTTGGGAACTTTGAACGAATACCTGCACGAACTGCTGACGAAAGAAGGCGCGCTTTAGCGACCGGCTCGCAATGTCTCCCGCAAACTTATTCTCCTCCTGACCGCCTCCGCTAATTTCGTCAGAACAACCGCCGCAAAAATCGTTAGCAGTGCCTGCATCGGCAGTCCATACCGAATGTGAGTGTGTATCAATGATCCAACGACGAGGTAGTAAAAGATTGTCGTCAGGATCAGGCCTGAACATCGCCAGTCCTGTCGCACCGCCAGGTAAATTCCGACGAGCATTAACGGCAGCAGAATATAGCGCAAAACGCTCTGCAACATTCCCAGCACATTGACTAGAAATGAAATCACTCGACCTTGCGACTGGAGTGCCAGGCATTTCCTGCTGGTGACGTTTATGCCGGCACTCCCGTAAATGCCATTGGGCTCGCCTGCGTATTTTAAGACGCTGGCCATACGACGCACGACGGTACCTGCGTACCAGAATGGATGGTGGGCGATGATTGACAACGCTGCGCGGGTCCGCGCGCGATCGCGTTGAATGCCGTCCGGATAATAGAGATCGAAACCAGGGACTTGCGAAGCGTTTAGGGCCGCGCGTTCGTGTTCAATTACCTCGCGATCATTCGCCGCCGCGCCGAACTCCTTCGCCCCTCTCTCAGTTTCGCCAATTCCTTCCAACAGATTGGTTCCGGCGCCGAGTCCTGTCGGCACAAAGGCATGAAAGGTGATCGCGTTGCGCAAAACAATGGGGGCAAAAACCAGTAGTGCCGCGCAGACGACACTTGCAGCCAGGAAAGCACGCCGTCGCCAGGTCGACTCCACAAAAATGAAAATCGCCGCGCCCCAGAAGAAAGCCAGCAACATTGCGTTCGCTCGCAACCAGCACGAGACCCCGATTAAGGCTCCCGCGCCCACTGCCCATCCGACACTCTTCCGTTTTGCGGCAACCAG
>QHXH01000711.1 GCA_003222855.1 Acidobacteriota bacterium | reverse complement strand
TGGGCAAACTCAGCGAATGCTTCTTGGGAATGTTCGGAACGTTATGTCCCGCGGCGTAAACTGCGTGGCGCTCGTTTTCTTTGTACCAGTCGGCGAGATTTGCGGTCTTGTGCATGTTCTCGATAATCTGCCGCCAGCCCACGCCGGTGTTATAGGCGCAGAAGGAAATCTCGCCTTCCTGCGTGCCATAGGGAATTACGCACATCTCTGTGCGGCGGAAATCGTAGTTGAAAAGATCCTGGAACCACATGCCTTCGACGCAGAGCACGCGCCAGTTGTCACTGGTCGTGTCCTGGCCGGCGCTGGTCATGCGATCGTTGCGATCGGAGTTCGAGTTCGTGGAAGACGGTTTGAAGAGATTGATGATCTGAGAGATCGGAAATCCTTCCGGCGCTTTCGTCGCGTCGAAGTTCCGCATGATTGCCATGCCGAGTTGCGCGTAAGAAAGTTTCTTGCCGCGCGCCGTGTCGGTAATCACGGCGACGTCTTTCATGAACTGTTCATAGTTGAAGAACTCAAACAGCGATCGAAAATCACCAGTCTTCTTATTCACGACGGCGAGCGTGAAGATTCCGCAGTTCGGATGGCAATTGCATGACGACCAGCCCCACGGAGCATCCGCGCCCTGGAGCATGTCCATTACACTGGTGAAAGCTGAGTAAGACGATAGCGGATACCAATCGCGCAAGGGCTGCATCCGCCCGTCGAGCTGATCGTTCAAGTCATTAGCCATGCCGGCGAGCGTGTAGCGCCACTTCGTGCGCAGTTCATCGGAAATATCTTCGTCGCGGCCGGTGAAGGAAACCGGTTGAAAGGCAATCGTCTGCACTTTATCGATGTTCTTTGCCGCGAACTCGACGATTTGGCCAATCGCATCGTTGTTGATGCTGTTGACAATCGTGACGACCAGCGTGACCTTGATGCCGGCCCTGGCCAGATTCTCAATCGCGCGCACTTTCACATCGAACAGGTTGCCGACGCCGCGATGCTTGTTCTTTTCTTCGCCGACGCCGTCGAATTGCAGATAGACGCCATGCTGGCCCGCGGCTTTCGCGGCTTTGCAGAATTCAATGTCTTCGGCAAAGCGAATTCCGTTAGTCGCCGCCAGAATGCGATAGAAACCGATCTTCTTGGCGTACGCTACCGCTTCCAGATAGTAGGGCGAGAGCGTGGGCTCGCCGCCTGAGAATAAGATGATGACTTGGCGCTTGGGTTTGAACGAAACAGCGCGGTCAAGAATCGCTTTCGTATCTTCGAACGTCGGCTCGTGCACGTAACCAACCTGGTTTGCATCCATGAAGCAAGGGTTGCACATCATGTTGCAGCGGTTGGTGAGATCGACTGTCAACACTGCGCCGCGGCCAAACTTAATATTTGAAGTTCCATGCTTGTGCACGTGCGAATCTTCGGCGGCCTTGAAGTCGCGGCCAAAAAAGAGCGACTCGATGCGCTCGAGAAATGCCGGATCCGTATCTTACGCATGACGACCTGGCCGTTCTCTTCCACAATTTGTGCTTTGATTTCTCCCGGGTGTTCATTCATCAACGATTCGAGAGAGGTGATGCCGTCAATCACCGCCGTGCGCACTTCTTTTACGCAGCGCGGACAAAGCGAATCTGTCTCTCTGGGAAAACCGAGCGGCGGCGCGGTACGTTCGTAAGATTTCAGCAGCGGACCGGGCGCCCAATTGGGACGAATGGCTTCGCCTTCGGGCAGGCGTTTGTTAACGGATTGGAAAGCTTTCCAGGCAACATCCGACAGCGTCGAAACGATTTTCGACCCGGTTACTCCGGCCAATTTATTCTTGTCGGTCTCGCCGCGGCGGAACTGATCACTAAACAATTAGAGCTTCTCCTTATAATGTCCCGGACATACGTAAGACGTTCATCCAGGCTCAATTAGCTACAAAAATTCGCCGATTTTGATTGAGACACCGACGATAGCAGGCATGATAGTTTGCTGCGGTAGACAAAGGCAAGACAAAATGCCAAAGCTGCCGCGAGTCGCGCAAAATACTCAATGTTTGGCGGTTGTGCCGATCTTACGCGTTCGCCTTTCAGCCGACCGCGTTGTACTATCAGCCCTCTCGTAATCAATCATGCCTGCGAAAACCAGGACGGTTTCCGATCTCGCCGCGCACGTCGGTGGCCGAGTCGCCGGTGATGGCTCGGTCGTGATTGTGCGCGTCGGCAGCCTGGATGCCGCCGGCGATGGAGACATTTCCTACGTCGAAGATGCAAAGTTTTTCGACGCCGCACGGCATAGTGGCGCTTCATGTTTCATCGTACCGGACGGCTCAGACCTGGAATTTCCCTGTCAGATCGCGGTTAAGAACCCCAAGTTGGCCTTCGCTTTGATTGCTGAGATTCTGCATCCGCCGAAACAACGCGCTCTAGAAATCCATTCGTCGGCCGTAATTGCCAACGATGCAAAGATCGGCGAAAACGTTTCTATCGGCGCGTTCGTTTGCGTCGGCGAGGGTTCGATAATCGGCGACCACACCCAAATTCGCGCAGGCGCGAAAATCGGCGACAACGTCACCGTCGGGACGGATTGCATTATCTATCCAAATGTTTTCATTGAAGATGGCATGACGATCGGTGACCGCGTGATTCTGCATGCCGGAGTTGTCATCGGCGCTGACGGTTTTGGATATGTGCGCGGCGACATGGGCTATCACAAATTCCCGCAAATCGGCACAGTCCTAATCGAAGACGATGTCGAGCTGGGCGCAAACACGACTGTCGATCGCGGCGCGCTCGGTCGCACGCGGATTGGAAAAGGAACCAAGCTCGATAATATGGTCCATGTCGGACACAACTGCGATATAGGCGAACGCGTGGTGATTGCCGCGCAAACCGGGATCAGCGGCAGCGTCACGATCGAAGATGATTGCGTCATCGGGGGCCAGGTCGGTTTTGGCGATCACATTCTTGTCCAGAGAGGCGCGGTGATTGGATCGAAAGCAGGCGTTCTGCCGGGGAAGATTGTTCGCCCCGGTGTGTGGTGGGGAATACCGATTCAACCGCTCGACGAATACAAAAAATTGAATGCTCACATCGGCAGTC
>QHXH01000710.1 GCA_003222855.1 Acidobacteriota bacterium | reverse complement strand
GTGGCTGGCTGAAGCGAAAGAAGAGGAAGAGCAACAGATCACTTACCGGCGGCGGGGTCCGAGCTTCTCGTTTGGCGAGGGGATGGGGTAATGGCCGAGGATACTATTATTGAAGCGCATCACACCAGGGTCGATCTGGGCGTTTGGGATTTGCAAAGCGCCTGGTGGGGTCACGCGCGTGCCCTGAAAATCGATCACTATTGGTCGGGCGACGTCGCGCCCGCCGCGCGCCAGGCTGAAGCAAGAATTCTGTGGTCAAAAAAAGCGCTACACGTTCGCTTCGTCTGCCATCAGGCTGAGCCGTTAGTCGTCGGCGAAAAGCCTCAGACTCTGAACAAGACGATGGGACTTTGGGATCGCGACGTGTGCGAGATTTTCATAGCGCCCGACCCCCACGTCGTTGAACGCTATCTGGAGTTTGAAGCGGCGCCGACCGGCGAGTGGCTCGACGTAGCTATTCACTGGACCGCACAGAAACGCGAATCGGATTGGGAATTCAACTCGCACATGACAACCGCTGCAAGCGTGGAAAAGGATCGGGTTACGATCGCGATGCGCATCCCTTGGAATCATTGGATTCACGAGCCGCAAAAGGGCGAGCGCTGGCGCGTTAATCTGTTTCGCTGCGTCGGCAAAGATCCCAATCGCGGTTATCTCGCCTGGCAACCAACGCGCACGCCGCAACCGAACTTCCATGTGCCGCAGGTGTTTGGCTCCTTGGTTTTCAAATGACCGGGTGGGTCAAGAAACTGCGAGTTGTCGTCCAAGACCCTCTGCTATGAAGCTCAGATAACGTTCGCGATCCTCACCGTCGATCTGGGTGATTCTCGCGCCGATTACATACCGGCAGCCGAGTTCTGACTCTTCCACCATCTCATAGCGTCTCGGAACGACGACCATTGAAACCGGGCCGCCCGGCAACTCGAGTTTCAGCCGAAGCTCGCGTTCTTCTGCTGCGAGATGATGGCCATCAAGGTGTACTTGCGGAACCGTCAGCCCCAAGCCGTGGGCGCCAATGTCTCTGGTGTGGCCTTTTAGCAGATGCTCGCGGGGCGCGCCACTCCCATTTGCGTTACGACAAGTCGATAGCGAGAACAACAAGCGAACGCGAAGACGTGGCGATCGGCGGCGATCCTTAACGTAAATCCGCATCCGAGAAACAAACGAACGGATTAGTTCAGGCACAGGCTGACCTCTTTCGAGCGGGAGTTACAAAACATCAAGTGAATTGAGAGCGTCCGCATTCATTCTAATGGTTCAGAGCCATGAGGACAATAGTGATTTTGTGAACTTCGGAAAAACCAGGGAGCAACCGTGATTGGCGCGATCCTACGATCACTTGGCTGAGGAGTAATAGGGAGCGCTGCTTCTTCGCGATTTTCGAGTTAAATCCGGGTCAATCCAGCTAGGGAATGCGAATCTCAATACTCTTTAGTTCGCCCGGTTGCAGCGTGACTCGCGGTGAGTTCTCAAGGAGCGGTTTCGAGATGCTCGGTGGATCGTGGCTGAATCGGCGGAGCTCTATTCT
>QHXH01000661.1 GCA_003222855.1 Acidobacteriota bacterium | reverse complement strand
CGCCTTCGCGAATGTTGTTTTCGCCAAAGCGATTCATGGCCGCCGCGCGCACCTTCATCACCTGCGCGAGGCCATCGATGACATTTGCGCCGTTGTCCCACAGATGTGTGTAGGAACTCGCTGCGCTGGCCGGACGCGCGTCCTGATCAGTGAGATATCTCAAGCCGCGCGCGAATGCGTCGCCAAGGATCTTGTCGAGCGATCCTTGCTCATCAGTGCCGGCGGGAAAATCCTGGTAGCCATAAGTGATGGCCACCTTGTCCCATTCACCGATGCCTTTCGCGTATGCGTCAGAAATATCGGGCACTCCATCGGCGCCCAGCTTCACCAAAGGCGCGGGATAGTCCATCACTGAAGCGCGATTGGTCGTGCTGGCCGCGAAGTTATGTTGCAAGCCCAGCGTGTGACCAACTTCATGCGCGGCCAGCTGACGCAAACGCGCCAGCACGACCTGCTGCATGATCTTATCGACGACTGATTTGTCTTTTCCGTAAGGCGCCAGCAATCCTTCCGCGATCAAAAAATCCTGGCGATCACGAAGCGAGCCAAGCGACACGCGGCCCTGAATAATTTCTCCTGTGCGCGGATCGGTCACCGACGATCCATATGACCAGCCGCGCGTCGAGCGATGCACCCATTGAATAACGTTGTAACGAACGTCCATCGGATCCGCATCGGGCGGCATGACTTCAACGCGGAACGCGTTTCGGTAACCGGCGGCTTCGAACGCCTGGTTCCACCAACTCGCGCCTTCAATCAATGCTGAACGAACCGGCTCAGGCGCGCCCCGGTCGACGTAGTAGACGATTGGCCTGATCGGCTCGCTCATGGCCGCCGCCGGATCTTTTTTCTCCAGGCGATGATGATCGATATAGCGTTTCACCACGGGATCGCTGATCGGCGTGGCGAAATCCATGTATTGAATCCCAAAATAGCCGGAGCGCGGATCGTTTATGCGCGGCTTGAAACCAGGCGGCGGCAATTCGACAAACGAAACGTGTTCGCGCACGGTGATCGCCTGGGCCATCGGAGTTACTGATCGAACAAGTGGACCGGCCTCACCTTCAGTTGTGAAGGTGAGCATGGTTTCCACTTCTGAGTTCTCCGGAAAGTTTTTTGTGTTGGCAAGATAAAAAGCGCAGCGCGTCGGGTCCAAACGAAACTGACCCTGTTGATTGCGCTGCAGCGTGCCAGGAATTCCGTGGACATCGCGGAGATAAAAAGCGGTTGCGTCCACCAGCGCGTGATTGCCTTCTTCGGCGGCAGCTTCAAATCCCCACACAACGGATTCAGCGAACGCATCTCTTACGGCACGCCGTTCGTCGGCATTGTCGCTATCGGCGCGAAAGCCTTCGTTTGAAGCAATCAGCAACACGCGTGGGCCAGTGCGTTCGAATCGCACAATGTGAGATTGGCCGAGCTGACCTCGATCCAAACCGATGTCATTCGATCCGATTCCTGCGGGCAGAGATTCAACGTACAGAAACTCAGAATTCCACTTGTCGATCTCCAGCCAGAGTTTTCCCGCTTTCGCGTCCCAATAGAACGGAAAATAGCCTGGGAATTTCTGCATGCCGGCGACTTTTTCGGTGATGGTTGGTATTTTCGCGTCCGAGCTAGAGCGCGGTTGAGCCAAAATGGAGGGGCTCAAAAGCAAGAAAGACGTGTCATAGGGTTAAATCTTTCAGGAAAATTCCTCAGTGCAAACTCCGTATTGCTCTGTGTTTCTACGGTGAAAACTTTTCCAGAAGAAGATCACTACAGAGTCACAGAGATCGGAGCGAGAACCGCCGAGAAAAGCAAGAGGCTATTTCTCGTCCAGCTTTCTTCCGGCATTCAAATTGTCGAAATTGAGAATCGCATTGAAGACCAGCGAATAACTTCCCGCAGTCTGTCCGCGCCAGAACGGATTCAGCGAGAAAAGGATGACATGACCGCGCTCGAGCGGCGAATCAATTACCGCCGCATGTTGCGCAATCTCGTCGCCGCCGTCGAGTAATCCCGAAACCAGGAGGTCGCGCGCATCGCCCCAACGAACGATCACTCGCGGCCTTTGGGCCGGCGGAATCAGGCCAACGAGGTTGCGGCGCTGCTCTTCATTGATTGGCGCTGCTTCCCAAATCTCCGTCGCTGGCGGAGGCTCGGGGAGTTCTGCCGGCGGCCGCCCCTGGACTACGTCTGGATCATCGACGGTTCCTCTGCCCGTGAAGCGTTGCGCCCCGCCGCCGCCGCCGCCGCGACGTCCCCCGCCGCCGCCACCCGCGACGTTGCTGATGTTGAAGATTGGGCCATTGAAACAATAGACGGAAAGTGAATCGCCATAGCCGTACGCGATCGGACTGGTTGAGTCGACGAATTTTGTGCGCAGCACATCGCCAATCGCGCGCAGTCGCGTCGCACGCTGAATTGAAACCCCGGGCGTGAAGCCCATTGAGACGGCAAAATCCGCCGACTCGTCAGAGCCGACGTACACGCCGCCGTTCTTCACGAAGTTTTGCAGGTTCATCAATCCGGTCCAACCAAGTCCGGGGCGGATGTCGTCAGTGGAAGCAAAGCCGCCCAGGTTCGGCGTCAGATCAGTTTTCTTCCACGGCAGAGGATTGCCGTACATCGGCCGGCCCTGGATCACGTCGGCCTCCTTCGCGACGTCCTGCGTGCTGATGTAATCGTAAGGGATGCCCATCTGATCGAAAGCGAGTCGCCACCATCCTTCATCCTGCGTGCTCAACCACGTGTGCATGATCGCAACCCGCGCAACCTTGACCGGATGGGCCTTCACTGTGGGCGCGGTGGCGACGGCCAAAGCGGGAATGCCCAGCTCGGCCGTGGCGCGATTAACTTCATCCGCCGAGGCGTTGCGAATGATGAAAGACCCACGATTGAATTTTCTTCCCTCGGCTTCGAACGGTTGTTCCGCTGAATCGAACGAGGCGCGACGCAGACGATACCGCAGCGTGATCAGACTGTTGTCAGCATTTGCGTTGACGATGAAGATCGATCCCGTGCCGGTGACTCCACCGGGTGAACGCACATCGCCAGTCACTCGCTCCATTGCGGCGGAAAGAACCTTGACATCGGTAACACGCACGACTTGCACGTTACCCAGTTCGCCGAACGTCCAACCTGTGTCGTCATAGACACTCTGCTGCGGATCGCGCGGACTCCAGTACTGATAATCAAGCAACGCGTCGGCGATGCGGCTGTAAGGCTGGTCCATCCGCACGATGTAACTGCCGGCGGGAAAAGTGCGCGATTCGGTTTCTGCCGATCGCGGCGCGGAGGTTGGCGAAGAGGTGGGTGAAGGACTGAAAGAGGCGCGCGGCGTAGCGTCGGAAGGCGTTGCCGCCGGATTCGGTGTCGCGGTCACGCGCGCTTCTGAAGATGTGGACTCGCTAACGCGTGAGCCGCCGCGGCCCGTCGATATTCTTCTTACTCTCACGGTGAAGGGCGCCGTCGCGCGATGGATCTCGCAAGCCTGGCCCTGGAGGACTCGCAGCAAGCTGGCTTGATTGCCTGAACGCGGATCGTCGCCGGGGAAAATGTAAGCGGCCGGCCCCTCGTTCTTTGGCTTTTCGATCGAACGCTTTGACTTTAGATAAAAGTTCTTGAGAAACAGCTTGCTGTTCTTGTTGAAATAATCGAGCGAGATCAAAAGCGCCGTCTCTTCATAGTTGTTGTTGTTGCGCTGCGACCATCTTGCACGCGGCAGCGGCGGATTCTGTTTGTACCAGGTGCGTTGATATTCCTCGGGGGAAACCGTCCGAACAAGCGTGTCCGCGCCGCCGTTGCCAAACGTTTCATACAAACGGCTGATGCCGTTATGGGTCGCCGCAATGAACATCAGGTAGCCGGGCGACCAGGTATCGAACGTCCCGTGCGCAAAGACGCCGGGCATGCCGAACTTGGTCATCTCCGACACATTCTTCCAACCGATCAACTGCCATTCGTCGGTGAGGATCGGATCGACCCAGGCGTTGTATGGACCGTCACCGATGGTGTTGTCGTAAAGATAAGGAACGGATTCATGCAGGTCGTGCAGCACCTGCGCCTTCCAGCTGACATAGGTATTCAGCACGTTGCGAGTCAGCTTTAAAGACAAACCCATGGCATCGCGATTGTTGTCGTGCGCGACGTAGTGTCCCCAATAGAGCAGCGGCGGCCAGTTCTCGTTCGGATGGGCCAGATGCCATTTGTAAATGTCGACCATGCGATCGCGGCCATCGACTTCGACTACCGGCGTGATCAGCGTCACCATGTTGTCGCGGATTGATTTGATGTAAGGACTGTCGTCGACGGCGAGACGATAAGCCAGCTCCATCAATGCGGTAGGCGCGCCCGTTTCCACTGAGTGAATCGTGCCGGTGATGTAATAGATTGGGAACGATTGATCTACTAATCGATCGGCTTCCGCGTCGTCCATATTAATCGTGCGCGGATCGGCCAGCTTCGCCAGGCGGGCGCGGTTCTCTTCGAGCTTCGCCAGCAACGATTCTGACGCAACTGCCACCGCGATCATCTCGCGGCCTTCTTCGGTGGTGCCTATCGAAAATACTTTCACGCGGGGGCTCGCCTTCTCGAGCATGCGCATGTACTTGTAGACATCTTCCGCATAGGGCAACTTGCCTGGCGCCCCGGCGACGTCTCCGATAACGGATTGCGGCGTCGGCACATTTGGCGACGCGGGCAAATAATCGGTCAGCGGCGAATTGAAAAATTTTTCCGTCGTATACTCGGCGATTTTTTTCGTG
>QHXH01000331.1 GCA_003222855.1 Acidobacteriota bacterium | reverse complement strand
TCGTGCCGCTCACGCTTTTGTTATGGGACGTGTGGCAGAAACGAGTGGGCGCGAACCCCCTTGAATTCGTGACGCGAACGACGGGCATGCTGACGCTCGTGTTTCTCACGATCTCACTGGCGGTCACTCCGGTGCGAAAGGTCACCGGCGCAAACTGGTTGGTAAAGTTCCGCCGCTTGCTTGGACTCTTTGCTTTCTTCTACGGCTTCCTGCATTTGATGACCTACGTCTCCTTCGATCGTTTCTTCAATCTAAAAAGTATTCCGGCGGATGTTTTGAAACGTCCGTTCATCGCAATTGGCATGACGGCGTTCGTATTGATGATTCCGCTCGCGATCACTTCAACCAATAAGATGGTGAAGCGTCTGGGCGGGAAGCGTTGGAACCGGCTGCACAAGATTGTCTACCTCGCCGGAGTAGCGGGAGTGATTCACTATTGGATGTTGGTCAAGGCCAACAAACAACTGCCGCTGACGTTCGCATTCATACTCGCGGTGTTGCTCGGCTATCGATTGCTGATTAGGTTTGCGCCGCCGCCAGCGCCGCAGTCGGGCGCATCGTTGTTTCCGCAGAAGTAGCGCAAGTTGTTAAGTTGCGCGTCCGCAAATTAACAATTTGCGCTACGTCATTCTTGAAACAATTCCCGAATTACTCGACCCGGCAAATTACGAAATCCTTTTTGGGCCAACGCCGCGCGCGGCCGGCCCTCATTCGCTTCACCTGTGAATTCCAACAATGTCGGCATCAGATCCAAACTGTCGTAAGGCTCTTCGATTCGCGCCGCGCGCGGGATACGAGCGTTTTCACCCCCGGCGAACATCAACGTTGAGTGCGTGGATACGCGGAAGAAGGAACCATGATTCCCGCCGGGATTGAAACCACGCACATCGAAGTTCCAGTGATTGCTCGCATGAATGAATAAGTCAGGTTCAACCAGTCTGCGCCGGCGCTGGCGGAATCTCCCCAGCAAACTTTCCTGCGTTGACAGTCCCTCATCACGATTCATCGCCGGCGTTTCATGCCGCGAGAACTGCTCGTGAATGCCGACGATGCTATTTGAGTAGTCGGTGCGATGAATGGCAGTGAACCACTCTCGCTCATTATGCCAGGCGCTGAGCCATGGTTCGCGATCGTCAGTGATTCTCAAGCGCGCATCTTCCCAAATATTAAACGGCAAGCCATCTCGCCACCGCGTTGTCTCAAATGAAATTGTGCCATCCCCATTTTGGCTCAGTCCGCGCACTGGTATGTATCGCAGCATCAGGCCTTGAGCAGGATCGGTCCGTGACAGCAACAGCGCCTGGCGCTCGGGGTCTTTGTACAGCCAGATCGCCTCGTCGATGTTTTTGTCTGCGAGCGAGTCAGGGATGTCCGCCGCCAGAATCCGCACCGCGATAAAGTCAACGGGAGCGTTGCTGACCTCCCGCTGCACGTTGTTGCGGACAGTCACACCACGAATGATCGGGAAATAATTAACGCGCCGGAAACTCTTCTCGGTGTCGATTGATCCATCGTCCGTTAAGGCCAAACCCTCTGGCGACAGACCAACCACATAGTTCTGGAGTTGGTGCAGAGTGTTCGGCTGGCCCATCGCGCCCCTGGCGATCAGCTCTTCAACCTTTAGCGGTGAAGGCTCAAAGTTGCCGGGGCGCAGCGCGAGCAGATTCGCCAGAGTCGGAAGGTATTTGCGATACTCCTTCTCCGTTTGTATCCATAGATCCAGGCGCGCTGCTTCTCTGTGCGCAGCTTGATCGCGGCCGGCGTCCCGGTCTGCTTTGGTCCACTTCTTTGGCAAGGCAGCGACGACTGCTTGTTGCCTGGTGATTGCAGCGCGCAACGCGTCCACTTCTTCGCTCAATTCCGTGGCCAGCTTCTGCCACTCGCTCCGATTGCGATCAATTATCATAAAGAAAAGTTTCGTCGCCGCACCGCGCACGTTGGCCGCGAGATCCGAACTCCGCAGACGCTGCAACAGAATATGCAGCAGGTTGAGATCGGAATTCCGCAGGTGAATCGCCGCCCGCTCGTTGCCGTCAAAGTCGAGCAGCGCCGTGGGATAGCTGGTGCTTTCGTTCTTGAGATAGAACGAGTCTGACGTGCTCGTGGTAATCAAATGGACGAATGGATAAATGCTCTTGAGCGCGTAATCCATCATCAAGCGGCGCTTGGTGATTACGTGATGCCCGCCACCTGCCGCGCTGCCGAGCAACTTCACCAGGTTGTATCCCTGGCTAATGATATTCGGATCAGTGTTGGTTCCATGATCGGACACCAACACCAGTACCGTATCTTTCGCGACCGGCGATTTCTCGATCGCGGTCCAGATGCGGCCGATAGTTGCGTCAACTTCGCGAATGGCGGCAAGTTGGGATTCGCGGTCGCGATTGTGATGCGTCCGGTGATCAACGTCGGTCGTGTAGTAATCGAGATAACGGACCCGCGGGTCAGATAATTTCTCGATCAGTTCGCTTTCAAGTTGATCCTGAATAAAGGTGCGGAACGACATGCCATTGGTCGTCCACTCATCAATCACGTCTTGCGGCCCCGTGAAACGCTGCAATCTCGTCTTCACACTTTTGCCGAACGTGCTCCAGTGGACCGCGCGCTGATAAAGCTGAAAGCCCTGGTAACGTTCCTCGTGCTGATAGGCATCGATTAAAAGGGGCAGGCCGAGTTCGTCCAGCACTTCCGCGCCCGACGCATCGACGTGTTGTTGGGCAATGTTCTCAAAATAAAACGGGACGAAGTTGAGATAGTCATAAGCACGCAATGTCAGTCGATCGAATTCGACGTTCCCTTTGATCTGAAGATGATGGCCGGTGTCGAGAATCGACCACGAGGGCGCCGACAGGCTCATCCCGCGAACATAAAAATTCGTGAGCCGCGTGCCCCGCTCATAGAAAACATGCTTGACCCAGGGCAGGCGGCTCTTGCCCGTTTCAGGATCAGTTTCGTTGGCGAACTCTTCAACGAGGCGATGCGGCAAGCCGTCGATTTTGATAAGCACGAGGCGTTGCGCGCGCGACGAGGACGGAATCGCAGCGAAGCCGGGCTTCTTTAGTCGGACAAAAGCTGCAATACCAGCGATGCCGGCGGACAGTCGTTTGAGAAAATCTCTGCGTTTGAGGGCCATTTGAAAGTGTTGGACGGATTATAGACCGTGCCGGTTGCAATGTGTCAGAAGCCCGACCGTAAGGGAGGGCTACTCTCGTTAAGTTGCCCTCCCTTACGGTCGGGCTTCTGACACAAACCTTATGCCGCACACTTCTTGAGCAGCCGCAGCAGCGCCTTCTCAGCCCGATGCAACTTCATGCCTCGATAAGAAGTCAGCCTTCGGAGAGTTTCGAAATAACAACCGACTACATCGCCCTTTTCGAAAGAGCTGATAACTGCCGGACAGATGTAGGCATCGCGGCTGACCGCGGGTGTGTTCCCCAGCGCGGTGGCTGTCTCTTCTATTGCCGTCACGATCGATTTAGTTGAGGCCGGGTCGGCTGCACCCAGGCGGGCGAGGGCGCATGCGCAAACCAGTGTGCCGGCCCAGGTGCGAAAATCCTTGGCGCTAAAACTCTGGCCCATCACTTGTTTCAGATAGCGATTAATTGTGCGACTGGTAACGTCGATGAATGTTCCCTCAGGTCCCTGGTACTTGAAGACTCGCCGATTCGAATACCGAAGAAGCTCTTTTAAGGTGGCCGCGACCAGTCTGTCGCGGATTTCGCGGGTGTGGTTTTGACCTGATTTGCCTGGAAACTCAAATGTAATTCGATCGCCTTTTACAGAAACATGCCGCGGCCGCAGCGTCGCAATTCCGTAGCTGCCGTTTTCGGTAGCGTAAATCTCGCTCCCTGGCCGAATAAATGACATCGACAAAATTCTCAGTATCGCGGCCATGACGCGCTCCTTCGGCAGACCTGAAAGCCGAAGATCACGAGCTACGGTTGTGCGCAGCCTCGGCAGACTTTCGCCGAATCGAATTAGCCGCTCAAACTTCTTGCGCTGTTGGGCGCGAACGTGAGTCTCGTGATAGATGTATTGCCAACGGCCCGCTGCGTCCTGACCGACCGCCTGAATACGACCGTTCGGTGCTGAGTTGATCGCGACGTCCTTCCAGGCCGGCGGAATTTTCAGTTGCTCGATTCGCTCGAGGTCCTGTGGCGTCACCTTGCCACCGTCTGCATGTTTGAAATGAAAACCGCGCGCGGGTGTGCCGCGCCGCAGGATGCCTTGAAGATGTAGTCGTTCGATGGCGGTCATCGTTTGGCCTGAAAAGTGACACGGGCGTCCCGCCCGTGAAATCACGCGCAAGATGCGCGTGCCACTTTACGCGCGGTCGGGATTCGCCTAGCAAGAACATCGCCACGCGTGTTTACCGACCTATGCGGAAGCCGCTTGTCGTTTGGGTGGCTTTTCTGCTTGTCAGTTTTCTCGGTCAGCTCGTGGTGCGAACAATCGTTCGTTAAGAGAACACCAATCGATGGATTCTGGATCGAATGCGGATCACTTCTTTGCCACTACATCGATTTCGCTGTAAAAGGTATTGCCAAAATCATCGGCGACTTCGGTGACGTAACAATCAAACAGCAGATAACGGAATTTGCCGAGGGTACCGCTCGCGTCGGTCAGGCTCACCCCGAATTGGCCAACGTCCTTGCTTTCGTCCTTCGATCGAGTATCGACCGTCGCGATCATCTTCCAACCGCAACTGCGGGGATCGATATTGGCTTTCGGTTGGGCGTTGAATTTCGGATCGCTCCCGTCGCTGGCCCAAACGCGGTAGACCTGCGGAGCCCGCGAACCCGGATGCCATGAATACGAATTGATTTGCGCAATTTCAATTGTGCGTCCGAGGTCCATCAACAGACGCGCACCGCCGCTTCCGGCAGTCACGAAAAAATTGCGCCGCGGCTGATCGTCTGAGTTGGGAAGCAGTCCATCGGTGAGCGCGGCCACACCGGCGCTGTTTGGATCAGCTTCGCCGTCAACGATCATTACCCGTGCGTTCGTGGCGATATCGTTTCGTGAAGGTGAGGGCACTGACTTGAATCTAAATTCAGGGTTAATCGCGGCGCCGGTGTTTTGATCGATGGTAATTTTCGTTTGGGCGTGAGCGGTTAACGCGCTAATTATGAGAATGAGAATCGCGATTATCGGATATCGAGCGCCCTCTGTGCGATCTCTGTGGTCCTCTGTGACTCTGTGGTTGAATCCTGCTAAAGAACATTCCCCACAGAGGCACAGAGATACACCGAGATCACACGGAGGCACGGCGCTCATTTTTCGGTACTTCCCAGCGTGTCGTACAAAGGCTGCACCGGCGTTATCACCCATGGTTCATCGGCGACTGTCATCGCCAAAATGCGAATACGATCGTTGTCAGGCAATGTGATTGTTCTCGTTCCCGCCGGCAGATCGATCACATAAGCAAACAAATAAGAATACAAGTAGGGTTCGGCCGCGCCGTCAGGCGAGCGCCGCTGTGAAGAGAACCAGGCGATGTCGGCGCGCTTGATGAAGCCGGGTCGCAACCCGGCCATTTCGCCGTATGGATTGGTGCGAATGCGTGACGGCGTTCCTGGTGGCGCGCCTTGCGGCGGGGCTATCTGCTGTTCAGTTGTCTTCCAGATTCGATCGTCCCATTGGCCCACAAAGCCGGTCCATTCCTGAATAGTCACGTCCGCCGCTTTGTCTGCAAACTTGAAGGTGGCTTTCTGATCGTTATTCGCCGCCGCGGCCAGCAAATAGATGCGGTTATATTTTCCCTGAGGCAGGGTGATCGTTTGCCCGTGCGGCACGACGGCGTTTGGCTTATCTGCCGGCGCCAGATCGAAATGAATGCCGCCGAAGGTGATCTGCCGCGGCAGCATCTCAGCGGGCAAGGCCCTGCCTTGCGGGGCGTTTTGATTATTCGGCGCCCAATCAAAGCTCCCGTCAGCCGGTCGGCCCAGACGCGACGCCACCGGCAAATCATAATCGAGCGTTACCGGTTGAGAGATGACGCTCGCAACTTTAGTTTTCGAAGGCGCGAGCTTCACGGCGAACGTTCGGGGTTGATAGCCAGTGAAAGAAGTTACTAGTTCGCCATTTGAAATTTGCGCTGGTCCAAGCGGCTGCTCTTGTCCATTCACTTCGCGCGCGGCGAGGACAGGGCCGGCAAACGAAACGCGCACGTTCGCGGCGGGCTTTCCATCCATTTCGACCAGCCGCACGACCAATTCATCGCTGGCTTCTGCCTTTTTGAAAGCCATGACGCGAATTCGATCGTTGCTGACTTTCAAGAGAGATAAATTCTTGCCGAGAGCCCCGGCATGCGATGGACTTTGGAAAGCAATTAGCGGTTGATTTAGTCGATAAGCCTGCCAATCCGTTTGCGATTGCCGCCAATCGCCGGTGTGACCGGCGAGCCCAAAAAGAATTTCGTGACGACCGATGTCCTGCGTTCCCTGATCGGCATAACCGCCCCGCGTGCCGGGCGTGCGAATCAAGGTCAGTCGCAGCGTGTTGTCGTTAGGCTTGTCGGAGGCATTCTTGCAATCAGTCAACAGGGTCGCGCCGTACGCACCGTTTTTGTCCGTTAGATCGATCCACTGATGAGAAGCGACTTCGAACTGGCGTTCTTCTTCGTTCGGCCGTTGAATCGTGCCGACGTCCCAATTGTAAGTCGCCAGATTGTTCGCGGGAGCAAGCGGAAATGTTGCTTTGAGATTCGCTTCTTTTGTCTTCCAATCGACGACGTTGCTGAATTCGACGCGATTGCCCGCATCACCCGTTGAGAGCCTCACCGTTTGCACAAACTTCGAACCTTCGGTCTCGCGCTCGACTTCAATCGCCACCCGCACCGGGCCGGCTTCGACGACCCGGATCTTGGCGTCGCCGGAAACAAAACTGCGCGGCGCCCGCTGCTCATCTTCGAAATCCATGTTCCAGGCGGGCCATTGACGCGGATTGTCAGTCGAAATCGCCAGACGAACCGGCGCCGACAGCAGTTCGCGATCAAGTTTCTTATCAAAGATGCTCGATACGTCTCCTTTCTTATCGATAGAGACACGGTACCGAGCGTTTTCGAGCGATGATTCGGTCACCTTTAGATCACCTGCCGAGAGAAACGAATCCGCCGACTGCAGATCGTAAACCGCAAAGCCAACGGAAGGAACTTTCGCGGCGAACAGAACCTTTCCATCTGTTAGCTGTGCGGGCACTTCCTTGCCGTCCGGCGCGACGACACGCACAGCTCGAGGTGGTCCATTTGGAAATGTGAGATTTGCTTCGACAATATCGTCGCGCTCAACGTTCAGCGGATTGTAAATAACGATCGGAGTGCCCCTGGCTTCGGTATTCAAACCGGAAGCAACTGCGTTTGTGGCGCTGATGAGGACACCGGCGAATTGATTCATCGCGATCACGTCGTCGTTCCACGCGAACTCGAATGCTTTGGGCGTAGCAGTTCCGGGAAGTAGATCATGAAACTGTCCGCCCATCACCAGCGTCCACGCATTATTCAAACGGTCGCGCGGATAGGATCGGCTGCCTAACCATTCAGCAGCCACAGATGCTTTTTCGGCAGCGTCCGCGAGCAATTCGTTCTTGCGCATCCAGCGCTTCTGATAAGCCTCGGAAGTGATCGATCCCGCCGAGTGATTGATCAATTCGAGGTCGCCCTTATATCGCGGCAAACGATCGGTCGCACAACAATTCATGATGTCCTGAAACATCTGATCTGCTTTGGACCACACGACGCGCAGGGGCCCATCGCCGACTTGCACGGGCGGGCCGGGCTGGACCGGCGTCGATCCGAATTGGAACAGCGGCGGCAGCGAAGTCCTGGTTTTGGTCGTGATCGCTTCCATCAATTTCACGGAGCTTTCGTTTGGCGATCCACCAACGTCGCCCGTGCCGACGTAGTGATAATCAGCAAAGATGCCGGTTAAGTCTCCGTTGATTTGAATTCGCCTGGGCCAGTCTTCCTGTCCGCGCGTTCGTTGCTGGTTCTGCTGAGCCGTCAAAGCCGGATCCGGTCCGGGCGGTGGCGGCGGCGCCTTGCTTAAGTCATAGAGAACCTGGCTGCCGTAGCTGAGCGGATTCAACGCGGCGATAACGGTCCGGCCGTCGGTGCCTTCCCAAATACCGACGTTGAACGGAATGCCGACAGGAGTTTTCTCGGGCGAGTCCGGCCCGCCGACGTGAGGCGCGGGCTGCCAAGCCGACGAAAGTTTCTGCGTTGAGAAACCTTTGATGCCGGCGTGCGCGAGAATGCTGGGCAAAGAAGCGGGAAATCCGAAGCAATCGGGCAGCATGTATTCATCGCTGGCCATACCGAACTCTTTGCGAAACCAATTATTGCCATAGAGGATTTGACGAATGATGGATTCAGCGTTGGGAGAATTCACGTCGCCTTCTTCCATCGAAGAGCCGGCGGGAAACCAACGGCCGGTC
>QHXH01000655.1 GCA_003222855.1 Acidobacteriota bacterium | reverse complement strand
CGCTAATCACATCCTGGCGCTGGCGAATCTTTCCCGTGGTGACGTAAGCGGTAGCGCCGATGGCGTCGCGCGGGGACTTTTTTGAAAAGTCCCCGACTAAATGAAGCGCCAGCCAATGACCGGTCGATGCGGCGACATTCTTCAATACGCTCGGCTTCGCGTCGGCGTTATTGATTACGACATCCAGCCGGCCATCGCCATCCAGATCGGCAACTGCGAGACCCCGCCCACACCAGGCGTAAGCCAGCGCGCTGCCGGGTGCCGCGCCCACGCGCTCGAACTTGCCATTCTTCAGATTGCGAAAAAGTAAAGGTTGCTGAGCGTAGCTGGTGCCCCATTGATTATTGTCGACGACGGGGTAAACATGACCATTCGCGATAATCAAATCCAACCAACCGTCATTGTCATAATCAAGGAAGCTGGTACCCCAACCAAGAAAAGGAAGAGTGATTTCGCCGAGGCCGGCAAGATATGTCACATCCGTGAAATTCGAATCGCCGTCGTTGTGATAAAGCACATTGGAATCGTCCGAGAAATTGGTAACCTGAAAACTGATCCGGCCAGAGTTATCGTAATCACCGATGGCAACTCCCATCCCTGCCTGCTCGCGACCGTTCTCGTTCAGGGCCACACCCGATGGGTAACCAACTTCTTCGAAAGTGCCATCGCCTTTATTGATGTATAGCTGCTTTGGCGTCGAGTCGTTCACTACAATCAAATCCAGCTTGTTGTCCTCGTTTGCCTGCACAAAGGCGGAAGAAAATCCATAGTACTTTTGCGGATCATTGACGCCGGCTTTCACACTGACATCTTCGAAAGTGCCGTCGGGCTTTTGATGATAGAGCGTGTCGCTCTCGCCGGTCAGGCCGCGCGGTCCGCACATGACCGGAGCGCCGCGAAACTGGCAGAAGTTTTGGCCCACACCCGCGGGCTTGCTCGCCTCTGCCGGACTGCGCGGCAGATTGTCGAGATCTATTTCGACATAGCCGGGGACGAACAGATCCAATCTACCGTCGCCGTCATAGTCACCCCAGGTAGCGCCGGTGCTCCAGCCCTTGCGCGCCACGCCGAGCTTTTCCGCGACATCGGTAAACGTGCCGTCGCCGTTGTTGTGATAGAGGCGCGAGACACCAAAGTTCGTGACATAGAGATCTGGACGGCCATCATTGTCGTAATCTCCGACAGCCACACCCATTCCCCAACGCTCGTTGGCTACGCCTGCCTTGTCGGTTACGTCTTCGAACTTCCAATTTCCCAAATTATGGTACAGAGCGGCGCGCGGAGGCTTTTCTTTTCCCAGCAAAGCCGGCAACGTCGATCCGTTCAAAAGATAAATATCCGGTAAGCCGTCTCCGTCATAATCAAAGAGTGCCACGCCGCCCGACGGAACTTCAAAAATGTAGTCCTTGGCCGGCGTGCCGGAGTGATGTTTGAAATTCGCCAGAGCTGTTTCGAAAACCACCGGCGCTTTTGGATCGGTAATACCCACCGTTCGTCTTGAGGTGTAGTTAACCGGCGTGCCGGTCAGCACCCCGCCCGTGCCTTGCGGTTCGGGCTTCGGGGTAGTCTGACCAAAGAGAGTAAGACAGCTGAACAGACAGAAAATTACAATTGGCCCTGGGACTTTGGGAAAATGATGAGACTTCATACGATCCGTTTGAATCATTCTGATAAGTCAAAGGAGGAATTATTATGCTTAAGAACATATTTTTCGATGTCACTTATCCGTGATAAGACCTCCTGCTTTTTGTCATTCGATATCATTGATGGCCTCCCTTGTCGTGGGACTTAACTGGGATCGCAGAGCACTCTGGCCTTCGGTGTTCAGCGCTGAGATATGCAGAAAATACGCACCAAGTTCAGGCATGTCAAACCTTGGTCAGAGCGCGAGGGTTCTGTACTAGAGTTGAGTTCTTCTCAAGCTTTCGCCAGGACGGCCTCTTCAACTTCGGTGGGAACAGTGAGAAATACAAAGCGGCTAGCGGGGAAAAGGTAATCCTCGCCAGTCTCATCGATGATGCGCACGTAATCGTCGCACTCGGCATCGGCGTCTGGCAAGATCGGATAAACCTTGCGACGCTCAAGCGACATTTCATAGTCGGTGTTGTCAACACAGATCGCTATACGATGATTAGGGTCCTGTTCTTTCATAGCTAGTCCAAATATCTCTTGATCTTCATTTGGCGTTTGCCGATGCCGTGCGCTTCGTACCAGTGAATCTCAGCCAAACGTATCCTACCATTTTCAAGCTGAACCGTGGCAATGCCCTTTAGCTTACGCCAGCGGCCTTGTCCGTAAATGCGCTCCAGAAACTTCAAGTCCCGAATTGAATGTTTGACCGCTATGATTTGAACGTCTTCGAGACTGCCAATTATTTGAAAGTTGTCTCTTGGCATAAAATAGCCACGGTTACATTTTATTCAAGGCGTCAACTCAAGTTGCGCTTCGCATCATCAATCAACTGATTATTTCGTTCATAAGAAAGCTGCGGGCTGTCGTTCCCATTTTTGGGCGGATACTGATGCCGCCGATAAACCGGATAGGCTTCCGTGCGCAGGTGCGACAACATGTGATGGCCACGACGCGAAGCGCGTTCGTGCCGCAACGCGGAAATATCGATCGGGGCCACGACAATTCGCTCTCCTGGTCCCGGCGAAGCTTCCGCTAAAAGCCTGCCGTCATAATCGACGACCTGACTGCCGCCGGGCCATGAATATGGCGGATAGTGTTTCAGACTCGCTCCCTGGTTCGCAGCCGCGACGTAAGCGATGTTCTCGATCGCACGCGCGCGATTGATCACTGTCCACCAGGCCATCGGCTCAGTCGCGCCCCACGGATCCATGTAAGCGGAAACGCGCACCATCACTTCCGCGCCATTCGCGGCGAGTTGTCGCATTGCTTCCGGAAACAACCAGTCATAACAAATAGCACAGCCAATGCGGCCAATTGGTGTGTCGGCTACCGGAAAGAGCGGCTCGTCGTAACCGTCAAGATCGTGCGGGCTGGTATGCACTTCGTAGGGAATCCAGGTGTTCACTTTTCGATACTTGTAGAGAAGGTCCTGCGGACCAATCAGGCAAGTCGCGTTGAAAACATGCCCCGGCCATTTAGGATCAATCTCGAGCATCGAGCCGCTTTGAATATAGATGTCATGCTCGCGTGCTTTTAGCTGCAGGCGTTCGGTGTGTTCGTTTGGGATTTCGACGGCGAGTTTTTCAAGCAGCTCTTTCGCCGTCTCAAAGACCGGCGCTGAGTGTGCAAATTCCGGGAAGACTATGAGCCGCACCGGAAGAAACGGCGCCGCTCCGGCCACTGCCGAATCAATCATCGAGAGCATGCGATCGGTATTCGCGCGCATCGACTTTCGCTCGATCGGATTGGGCATATCTGTTTGGCAACACGCCACCGAATATCTAATGTGTTCCATCTTCACTGTTCGATCCGTCCGCAGATTACGCAGATTTCACAGAGCGCAGCAGAACCGCAACCCAAATCAATCGATCAGTCCGCGCTAGCAGACGGCAGCATAAAGCCTGGGGCGCCAGCCCCAGGTGGACAGCCCTAAAATAGCACCAGCCCGCGATAGCGGGCGGCAGCGCCTGGCAGCCAAGATCTGAAACATCATTCCTTCGTGAACATCGAAGGCTGTCGCTCGCTTCGCGATCTCATTTCTTTTTCCAATCTTGTCACCTGGGGCTCACGCCCCAGGCTTTATGCCGTCACCTGGCCGCTCGTCTGTCAACGGATAATGCTCAGTCGATGGGTAAGGATAGCGGCTCATTCCATGAAAAGGCAGAGGCGCAAGCCGGTCAGGACTGGCGGAGTTGATGTCCATCTCTTTGCTGAAACCGTCGGCGTACAGCAGGAACGTGAGCTTCCAACCAGCAGGCAAAGGCGGCAGCGCCTTTGCTTCGAACGAAAGACTAATCTCGTCTCCCGGCCGGCTGACTACGAACATGTCGTCGCTCTTCAAGAGCAATTCGCGCACATCGCCTTCACGAGTGTATCGCCCGGTCATTATTTTCCAGGGAGAAGTAAATGAGACGCGACGGTAATCGTAGCCGAATGGTTCGCGGCCATCGGGCGTGACCTCTGCCGAGAAACCTCGCCAACGCAAATCGGCTCGAGCGGGATCGAGCCGATTGATTTGCAGGGGTGATTTTCCATCCGACGTGTCGACCAGAATCTGGTCCCAATAGATGCGCATGTTTGTGACGATGCGAACCTCGCGAAAAGCTGAGAGAAATTTTCCAGTGAGGTCGACAGTTACCGTCTGGGGCCGGCCGACAGGAATCCCGATATCTTCGATTATCGTGCGCCAAATTCCCTTTGCATCCTTGACCTGAAGCGATGGGGGCTTCATCTCCTTCTTAGCCTGCGAAGCAGCCACGTTGTCGCTGGACCATGCGTAATCGGTCCAGCCGGTCAGTAACAGAACGATGTGCCGGCTCTGCGGGCCTTCAGCAAGCTTCATCGTCAACGTATGTTCATCCGCATACCCGCGAATCCGATCGAGTTTGAAATCATCCGGCCAGCGGCGATCCATTTTCGAGATTAGATCGAGCACGTCGTGACCATGGTCATCAATCGCACTCAACGGTGGCCCCGCCTTACGCGTGACAAAGAGTTTGAATGGCTTCGGCGGATCACTCATGCCTTCATTCGGATACACTTCGGTGCCCTCAGGATGGGCCACGGCGATCAACTGAAGACGGTCGACAAACATCGACTCTTCGAGCTCGTTGGTAACCCGCAATTCATAGCGGCCGTCTTTTTCTTTCAATTGGCCGGCGCGGATCCGCACGTATTCGTCCGAGTCGGGTTTGTTATAGCGGGGCTGTTTTGATCCGGTCGCTACCGCTCCCGGTTCTGACACGGCCGGTTCTTCGAGGTAACCCATTTCGCCGCCGCCCATAAAATCAGTGACGAATTCAAAG
>QHXH01000654.1:535-1899 GCA_003222855.1 Acidobacteriota bacterium | reverse complement strand
AACAATCTCCAGATCGACTTTTTCAGCATCAACGTCGGTCGCAGCGATTCAATCCGTTATCAGTATAAGCTTGAAGGCGCGGATCAGAATTGGAGTACCCCAACAAATCAGCGCACGGTTAACTTTGCGAATCTGCGGCCGGCGAATTATCAGTTTCTGGTACGGGCAGTTAATGCCGACGGCGTCGCGGGCAAGCCGGCGACGATCAGATTCCGGATCCTGCCGCCGATCTGGCAGCGCTGGTGGTTAATTGCTCTGGCTGTATTGCTTATCGCCGGCGCGGTGTTTGGATTGGATCGTTATCGGGTGGCGCGAGCGAGCGAGCTCAGCGCCGCTCTAAAGGTCTCGCGAAATCTGACCGAAGAGTTAACTGAAAAGGGTCAGGAGTTGAGCAGGGCCAACCGCACGCTCGCGCTTGACTATGACGTGACGCGCATCCTGGCTGAGTCGGCTACTCCGGGGGAGGCCGCTCCGGAGATCTTGAAAGCAATTTGCCAAGCCATCGATTGGGACGTCGGAGCTTTGTGGTACGTCGATGGCGATTCAAACGTGCTGCGTTGTGCTGAAGTCTGGCATCGCCCCGAGATCGTCGCCGGCGAGTTTGAAAGCCTGAGCCGCGCGAGTCTCTTTAAACCAGGTGAGGGTCTGCCCGGCCGCGTCTGGCAAAGCGGGGAGCCCAACTGGATTAATGAGCTCGCCAAAGACACAAACTTTCCCCGGCTCGGCGTCGCAGCGAAAAACCAGTTGCAGAGCGCGTTCGCTTTTCCTATTTTGCTGGGGAGCGAAGTCATCGGAGTGGGCGAATTTTTTAGTCGCCAGATGCGTGAGCGCGATGATGAAATGCTCGAGATGCTGGCAGGAATAGGCAGCGATATCGGCCAACTGATCGAGCGCAAGCAAAAGGAAGAAGCGTTGCGCGAGAGCGAAGATCGGTTTCGCACTCTGGCCGAAACAGCGTCGGACGCGATTATCACTATCGACGCGAGCGGCCTGGTCGTCTTCGTCAATCCAGCGGTTGAAAAAGTCTTTGGCTACGAACCTTCCGAATTGGTGGGCCAGGACATGACCATGCTGATGCCGGAATATTTGCGTCATCTTCACCGGGCCGGTTTGCAGCGCTATCAGGAAACCGGTCAGAAGCACATCTCGTGGCAGGCGGTCGAGCTGCCCGGCCTGCATCGGAGCGGCCGCGAAATTCCGCTGGAACTGTCGTTCGGTGAATTCGTGCAAAACGAACGACGTTACTTTACCGGCATCGTCCGGGACGTGAGCGAACGCAAGCAGGCGGCCGAAGCTTTACAGCGGTCGAGAGAAGAGCGCTTTCGCGAACTGGAACGAGTCCGGCAGCGCATCGCCACCGATCT
>QHXH01000654.1:0-522 GCA_003222855.1 Acidobacteriota bacterium | reverse complement strand
GCGAAGTGGCTCAGAATCGGGCGGGAGGCCAAAACGCGCCCGCGCTGACGACGATTGCCAACTCTTCGCGCGAATTGATCGACGCTATGAGCGATATTGTCTGGGCCATCAATCCACAGAAGGACCACCTCAGCGATCTGAATCAGAGAATGCGGCGCTTCGCTGCGGACGTCCTGACAGCGCGAAACGTGGAGCTGGATTTTCGCGCACCCATGCAAGACAAAGATGTCGAGCTCGGCGCTAATATCCGCCGCGAGGTATTTCTCATCTTCAAAGAGACCGTCAACAACATGGTCAAACACTCAGGCCTGACGCGTGCCGAAATTGAGTTTCGCATCTCGGACGGAGATCTGGTCCTGCGAGCCAGCGACAATGGCAGGGGCTTTGACACCAACGGCGAGAGTGATGGACATGGATTAATGAGCATGCGCGAGAGAACTGCGGCACTGGACGGCACCATGGAAATTGTCTCAGCGCCTGGAGAAGGCACAACTATTACCCTCAGGGCGCCGTTGGATAATT
>QHXH01000330.1 GCA_003222855.1 Acidobacteriota bacterium | reverse complement strand
ATCCAGCGGGCGATATGCACGCCGATGGCCGCGACCTTGCCGCCTTCAGTATGCGCTCCCGTCAATCCTTTAATGCGGAAGGCTTCGATGTCAAAGTCGTGCAGTGTGCGAATTAACACTTCTTCCAGATCGCGCACGTAACGATGCACGTCTTCACGATCCGGACTCAAATTGATGATCGGATAGCCGACTATCTGTCCTGGTCCATGATAAGTAGTCTTGCCGCCGCGATTGGTCTCAAAGATGGTCACGCCGTGCGATCTCAATACTTTATTGGTCGAGATGACTCCGTCTTGCGCCGAGCGCCGACCGAGAGTCAACGTGTGCGGATGCTCGAGCAGAAGCAACGTATCCGGCTGTGCGCCCGTCAAAACGGACGCTTCGGTTTGCTTTTGCAGATCGAGTGCGGCGGCGTATTCGACGCGGCCCAGTCGTTCGACCTTCAGAGTTCGCTTTTGCATCGAGTAAATGTTTGGAGTTCCGCGTTTACGCGGAATTAACAGTCTAAGACATTCCGCCTGAAGGCGGTACTCCGAACGCGCACCGAGCGAGCTTGACTGATATAAATCATTGACGCAGGCTTGAGGGCAAAAATACTGGTGGGTGTGTGAATATGAAAAAAGTCATCGTTTCAACATGCGTGCTTCTGGTGCTATCAACCGCGGCCTTCGCGCAAACGCGTTCGCGCACTACACGGCGCGGAACGCAAACTCGTTCGCGCACTACTCGCCGCGGAACACAAACTTCGAAGACCGCAAAGCCTTCAGCAACTGCGGCTGCGGTTAAAATGGAAGGCGCAACCAGAATAGCGACACAGATCAAGAACCTAACGACTTTTCTTTATTTATTGGGGGGCGTCGCGAAAGATCTCGACGCGCAAGCGGCAGCGGCCAGGTCGGGAACCTCTTCGCCGACGCAAGAGCGAAACATGGCGAAGATCACTTCTAACTTTGAAGATTTTCGCGTCGGGTTGGAAAGCTTGGAAACCTATTTTTCCAGCACAGCGGAATTGCGGCCTTACTATGCGAAACTCCTGGGTTCGGCGGATGAGGCGGCTAGTGCTAAAAGCCAAGCGGCCACTGGTCACGTGGACCAAGCCGGACACACGCTGCTCATTATAGTGAATCGATTAGCAGATCTTTTGGCATCAATGCGGTAACGAGAGAGTTGGACAGGATTTACAAAATTAACAGGATTAGAAATTACTCAGATCGTTGAGAAGGAATCATTCCAGCTACTCCAAACGATAATTCGGCGCTTCTTTCGTGATCACCACGTCATGCACGTGCGATTCGCGCAGACCGGCGGCAGTCACGCGCAGGAAGCGAGTCTTCTCCTGAAATTCTTTGATAGTGCGGCAACCCGTATAGCCCATCCCCGATCGCAAGCCGCCCACGAGTTGTGTCACCATTTCAGCCAGCGTGCCGCGATAGGGCACGCGGCCCTCGATTCCTTCCGGCACCAGTTTAGATTCGACCTCAGTCTGTTCCTGCGCGTAGCGATCGCGCGAACCTTCGCGCATCGCGCCAATTGATCCCATGCCGCGATACATTTTGAAACTGCGGCCCTGGTAGAGAATCACTTCACCGGGTGCTTCTTCCGTGCCGGCGAAGAGTGACCCAATCATTACCACGTCGGCGCCGGCGGCGATTGCCTTAGCCATATCGCCGGAGAATTTTACGCCGCCATCAGAAATAATCGGCACGCCCGATCCGCGCGCGGCATCGATGCACGATTGAATCGCCGAGATTTGCGGCACGCCGGCGCCGGTCACCACGCGGGTGGCGCGCGCCGTCGCCCGTGCCGACATTGCCGGCAATCAGTTGTGTGTCTGAGTGACGGCGTTTAATCTCCCGAACCGCCTCAATCACGCGCACCGAATGCCCGTGTGCCGTATCGATCACCAAACAATCGACGCGAGCTTTCACCAATTCATCGGCGCGCTCTCTGAAATCGCCCGTCGCGCCAATTGCGGCAGCGACGCGCAATCTTCCCAGATCATCTTTCGCCGCGCTCGGATATTTGATCGCTTTCTGAATGTCTTTGACTGTAATCAAGCCTTTCAAGTGCTTGTCGCCATCAATGACCAGAAGTTTTTCGATGCGATGCTCCTGCAAAACAGCCTTCGCCTGATCGAGCGTCGTGCCGACAGAAACAGTGACGAGCGGTTGTTTGGTCATTACTTCCGAAACCGGCAATTCGAATCGCGTTTCGAATCGCAGGTCGCGGTTCGTGATGATGCCCACCAGGTGACCGGCTTCATCGACTACAGGGACGCCGCTGATGTGATAGCGCTGCATCACGTTGAGCGCTTCGCGCACCGGCCGATCCTGACGAATCGTGACCGGATCGACGATCATGCCTGACTCTGATCGCTTCACTTTGTCCACTTCTTCGCCCTGCCGTTCAATGCTTAGGTTCTTATGAACTACGCCGATGCCGCCCTGTTGCGCGATCGCGATCGCCAGAGATGCTTCGGTCACCGTATCCATTGCGGCCGAGCAAAGCGGGATCTGCAAACGAATTCCGCGGGTGAATTGCGTGGACGTGTCGGTTTCAGTCGGCAGCACATCGGAACGGGCGGGAACCAGCAGAACATCGTCGAAGGTGAGCCCTTCGGGGATCTTCTCAATTATCATGATTGCTTCGATTACTCCTTAATTTGGTCTCTGGTACTTTACTTCAAAAAAGAAAATGCCCGCAGTTCATGCGGGCACTTCGGATAAGTCCTGAACGCAAACATGCCGACTTTGCGCACACTGCGAAACATCGCAGCGTTTGCGCAACGAACACTCTAAACAAAAACAGCGTGCTGCGCCTCCTTAATTGTTTTCGGCTTAACTGTTTTCTGATTCGCCGTAGTCGGGATCATAGCCGATCGAATTATGGATTGATTGACCGGGGCGGCATTCATTCCTTGCTCGCGCGTGCCACGGGGACGTTGACTGCGCTGATAAAAATGCAGAACGGCCCACACCGCCAGCGAGAGCGCCGCCAGAATTATGATGGCCAACAACAAGGTGATCAAAGGCGAGCGGCTGTGGCTGCCACCATCGTCGGTGTAGACCAGCGATTGATGCACCCTGGATCCTTCGTCATCTGACTGGCCGCGCTCGCGCAACGTTCTTGCGTAATCCTCGAGCGCGTTGTTCTCATCATAGCCGATGAATTTTGCATAGGCGCGGATAAAACTGCGATTGAATATTCCACCCGGCAACCTGCGGAAATCGTCCTTCTCAATCGCTTCCAGATACCGTATTGAGATTCGCGTTTGCTCGGAGATGTCGCGCAGAACAATCCCCCGCGCCTCGCGTGCGAGTCGCAGCTTTTCTCCGATGCTTTCCGCCATTTCGATTCAGTCAGACTTGGATCATGCAGGCGACGCACAAGCCAGTTTCGTAATATCGAAGCATGAGCGCTCTTCCACAAGATTCGGTCATGCCCGTCACAGCTTATGCGTTGGCGCGCACTATAACGCTCGCTTGGAAACCTTGTCAAACTTTATAGTTTTCGAGTTTCACCTCTCTTGATTCTTCAGACGCGCGGTGGTAGCTTGAGTTGTAATCTGATTTGTTTTTTAACTTCTACAATCTTGAAAAGTGAGGACTGACGGAGATGCCCCTTGAAGCACTCGGAATGGTCGAAACGAAAGGTTTCGTCGGCGCCGTCGAAGCCGCGGACGCAATGGTCAAAGCGGCAAACGTGCAGCTGCTCGGCAAAGAATACATCGGTGCCGGTTACGTCACAGTATTCGTGCGTGGCGACGTGGGCGCAGTAAAGGCGGCGACTGATGCCGGCGCCGCGGCTGCGCGCCGGGTCGGTGAACTGATCAGTGTGCACGTGATTCCGCGGCCGCATGCTGAAGTTGAGCGCGTGTTACCGGTAAATGGCCGCACTGGCTTCAGCCCGGATGATCAATCGCAGTTACCGGGCGGCGCACGCGGTCAGTTAGGCCAGGGCGACGCGGGCCGTTCGTTGAGCGCCCGTGAAACGTCGAGAGAACGAGCCAAGTAAGTGACATTGCCGATTTGCGATTGCCGATTGCCGATTAGTCAGTAGCTCAATTGGCAATTGGAAATCGGCAATTGGCAATGGAGGTAGCCATGTCGGCCGACAAAGATTTAATTTCGGTGCAGCAAGCGCGCGACCTGGTTGAGGGTGCTCACCGGGCGCAAGCCGAAGTCGCGTGTTTCGATCAGGCGAAAATTGATCGCATCTGCGAAGCGATGGCAAAAGCCGCGCTGCGCGAATCACCCCGCGTCGCCGCGCTGGCCGTGGAAGAAACTGGTTATGGCATTCCCGAAGACAAGCAGGTAAAGAATCAATTCTCTGCCGAAATCGTTTGGAACTATTTCAAGAATCTGCGCACCGTCGGAGTCGTCTCTGAAACTAAAGATGTAGTCGAAATCGCCAGTCCGCGTGGGGTCGTCGCCGGCATCGTTCCTTCTACTAATCCGACTTCAACCGCAATCTTCAAAATTCTAATCGCGATCAAATCACGAAATGCGATCGTGCTTTCACCGCACCCGTCGGCCGCGCGTTGCATCAACGAAACCGCGAAAGTAATGCGCGAAGCGGGCGTAAAAGAAGGATTGCCTGCCGATGCGATTGGGTGCATGACCACAGCGACCATCGAAGGTACCGAAGCTTTGATGAAGCACAAGATGACCGCCGTTATTCTGGCGACCGGAGGCATCGGTTTAGTGCGCGCGGCTTACTCATCAGGTAAGCCGGCATTCGGCGTCGGTCCAGGCAATGTGCCGGTATTTATCGAGCGATCGGCTGAGGTGCCGAAAGCCGTGCAGGACATCCTGACCGGAAAGTGTTTTGACAATGGAACCATTTGCGCTTCAGAGCAGGCAATCGTCGTCGATGCGCCGATCGAAATGGCTGTGCGCGAACAATTCAAGTTGCAGGGAGCGCACTTTCTAAATCAATCGGAAGCAGATCAACTTGCGAAGATTGTGGCCACGCCTCAGCGCAGTCTGAATCCGGCGATCGTCGGCAGGTCCGTCGAAGTCATCACCAGGATGGCCGGCATCACAGCACCGCCGGGAACGCGATGTTTGATGACCGATGTTGGCGGAGTTGGGCGCGATTTTCCCTTGTCGATGGAAAAGCTGTCGCCGATTCTCGCTTTCTATGTCGAAGATGGACTCGAGCGTGGGGCGGCCCGCTGCAACGAAGTACTTCATTACGGCGGCATGGGCCACACCGCAGGCATTCATACGCGATCGCGCGAGGCAGCTATTCGATATGGCGCCGAGATGCCGGCGTCACGCATCACCGTCAATACGCCAACGACGCATGGAGCGATCGGTTTCTCGACAGCGCTGCCGCCGTCTATGACACTTGGCTGTGGATCGTGGGGCGGCAACGTGACTTCGGACAATGTCTCTCCGTTGCACTTGATGGACATCAAGCGGGTGGCTTTTGAAACGCGCCCGGTCGCCAGCAAGCGTCCGGCGGCTACAGCCCAACCGGCGACCATGTCGCGAACACCAATCGCGACCAGTGCGCCCGCCATGGTTCAGTCGTCAGCGGCTCCAAAAGTAAGCCGTCAGGAGATCGCCGCGATAGTCGATCGCTTTCTCGCGAATCGTCAGCCCGAGGCAGCGCCTTTGCCCACTCCGCCGCCGCAGAGAACCGATCAAGAGCCAAGTGCCCCAGGCAATGGCGGGAGCGCAAGACCGCCGGCAAGTGCGGCCTCATCAAATGGACACGCTGCGGCTGAGTTTGTCAGCGAAGACGATGTGAAGCGGGCGATTCAAAAAGGTGAAAAGATTTACGTCGGTCCAAAGACAATCATAACGCCGTCGGCTCGCGACATCGGCGATCCCGCGGAAGTATTCGCCAAGGCGGGATTTTAGGGCTTAGAGCTTAGTACTCTGAATTGAACGGGCCGCCGCTAATGACAAGAAACAAAAAACCAAGCTCTAAAATCTAAATACAATGTTCTTAGGCAAAGTCGTCGGCACAGTTTGGTCAACCAAGAAGACACCCGATCTCGAAGGGGTGCGCTTTCTGATCGTCCATCCGTACGACCTGGATCGTGAGCCAACGAAAAATGTCGTGGTGGTCGCAGATCGTTTGGGAGCCGGCGCGGGCGAGACGGTGATGTGCGCTTACGGCAAGGCCGCGCGCACAGCAATCGGAAATCAGGACATGTCGATCGAGGCTGCGGTCGTCGGCATCGTCGATCGCGTCGATCTTACCGATACCAAATCGGAAGAACTACGCGAAGCAGCTCGCTCACTCGGACACGACAACGGCCGGCGGTAGAACGAGAATTGGCCACAAAAAGGCACAAAAGGCGCAAGAGATAGAGCTATTTTCGCATCGCTGATTTTTCTTGTGCCTCTGGTGCCTTTTTGTGGCTATTGAAACCAGGAATGGCGAATGAAGAATTAATTTATCGGATTACTCGGGCGATCTATGACCGGTTGGGTGCAGCCGCGGACGAGACCACGGTCGAGCAGTTGGTGACTGATATTTATCGAGCCGTCGAACCGGCGATTGGTAAGAACGGTTCCGGGCCATCAACCCCGGCGCAGGCACGCGCGACATTCGCCGATTCAGCCGCGCAGGAGGGCTCGGCTAATCGCATCGTCATTTCAGTTTTCGGCGTTGACCATCCCGGCATAGTCGCAGGCGTTGCGGAGATCCTGTCGGAAGCGCAATGCAGCATCATCGATATCAATCAGACGGTCGTGCAAGAAAAATTTGCGATGGTGATTATTGCTAACGCCGCGCGCGCGCAATTGTCAGTCGCCGATTTGAAGAATCGCTTGCGCAGCGAAGGCGAGAAACTCGGGGTGCACATTTATGCGCAACGCGAAGACCTGTTCAATGCGATGCATCGAATCTAGATATTGCCGATTTTCGATTGCCGATTATGAAGCGAGTGCTTGTGGTTAAACTTGTGCTTTTCAAATCGGCAATCGGAAATTGGCAATCGAAAATGAGTAATGGTTCCTGAAATCTCTCATCGCTGTCCTGCCTGCGGCGTATCGATTCGTGACTTTGGCGAACGGGACTTGTTCTGTCCCGAGTGCGGAAAGCCGCTGGTGACTGAGGGCTCACATGAGGCAAGTATCGTGACCGAGGAATCACCCGAGACAAATGAGATTCAAGCTCAGCCAGTCGTATCCCGCGCGGAAGACGCCGCGGCCGAATCTGCTGCCGCTCCTGATGTAGGAAACGCTCAGCCTCAGGGTGACAAACTGCCTAAAGACGAAACTCCGAAACTCGGCACGGACGAAGTCGCGCGGCCCACGATTGATCCTTCTAAAGCGCCGCGGCATGGCGCGCGCGAGCGAACTCGTGAAACGTTGCACCGTGCGTCGAACGTTGCGCGCGGTGCTATCGAAGATAACGTTAAGCGTGTGGAAAAGATTCATCACGTCTCGAGTGTCATGCTCGAGGAAGCTCACTACGATCCGAGCCTGCGATTTGTCCTGGTTGCGTTAGGACTGTTTGTCGTCTTTGTCCTCCTGCTCGTCCTCAGCAAAGTGATGGGCTAGAAAATTCAAGATGCCACAGAGACACCGAGACACAGAGATAGAGAGACCTATCAGTAGTCTTCCATCTCTTTTTCTCCGTGTCTCTGTGCCTCTGTGGCAATCCTGATGGAATACACTCAAGCCGAGATCCTGCAAACCGTGCGCATGACCGAGATGGAACATCTCGATATTCGCACGGTGACGCTTGGCCTGAGCCTCCGCGACTGCGCAACTGAGTCAATCGAGACTACCGGGCAACGGGTGCGCGAAAAGATCGAGCGGGTCGCATCGCGCCTGGTCAGCACGGTTGATGAAATTGGCGACGAAATTGGGATTCGCGTCGCGAACAAGCGCATCGCTGTCACTCCGGTTTCCATTCTTACTGAAGGCGCGCGCGGCAATCCGGTCGATCTCGGCCGGGCAATTGATGAAGCTGCCCTGTCGGTTGGAGTGGATTTCGTGGGTGGCTATTCAGCCCTGGTTCACAAAGGCTTCACCCGAAATGAAAGTGAATTTCTTGACTCGATTCCGGAAGCGCTCGCGTCAACCGAAACGTTGTGCGGGTCGGTTAATGCAGCGACTACGCGCGCCGGAATCAACATGGACGCGGTCGCCCGCGTCGGCCGGCTGATTAAAGAAGCGGCGGAACGGACCAGCGATCGTGGCGGACTTGCCTGCGCAAAGTTTGTCTGCTTTGCAAATGCGGTCGAGGACAATCCGTTCATGGCCGGGGCGTTTCACGGCATCGGCGAACCGGAAGCCGTGGTGAACGTTGGCGTGTCCGGCCCGGGCGTCGTCAATCACGCGGTGCAACATGCAGAAAGTGATCTGCCGCTGCATGAACTGGCTGAGCTGATCAAGAAACTTTCATTCAAACTTGCCCGGGCCGGCGAGCTGGTCGGGCGTGAAGCCGCGCGTCGTCTCGGAATTCCGTTCGGCATCATCGATCTATCGCTGGCGCCCACGCCTGTACCCGGAGATTCAGTCGCGAACATCCTTGAAGCAATGGGATTCGAGCGCGCCGGCACTCACGGCACCACGGCCGCGCTCGCATTGCTGACTGATGCGGTAAAGAAGGGCGGCGCGATGGCCAGCAATTCGGTCGGCGGCATGAGCGGCGCGTTCATTCCTGTTTCAGAAGACGCCGGCATGATTGAAGCCGCGCGCGTCGGCGCGCTCAGCCTGGACAAATTGGAAGCATGGACCAGCGTCTGTTCAGTGGGCATCGACATGGTCGCAGTGCCCGGCTCGACCTCGGCGGAAACAATCGCCGCCATCATTGCTGACGAAATGGCAATTGGCGTGATGAATAATAAGACGACGGCGGTGCGCATCATTCCCGTGCCTGGCCGGGACGTTGGTGAGATGGTTGAATTTGGCGGCTTACTCGGCAACGCGCCGATCTTGCCGGTGAACCGTTTTTCATCTGATCAATTTATTCGTCGCGGCGGCCGGATTCCCGCGCCGGTGCATTCGTTAAGAAACTAGACACGTGCGATCCAATAGAATCCAAAACGCAGCGTATGTCGTGTTTGGGCTGATGGTTTGTGCCGTTGCTATCAACGCCCAGGGAAGCAAATCTCAAACGACTCCAGACCTTAGCGGCACGTGGATGCTCGACCAAAGCCGAAGTAATGTCGGTAAAGCTTCCAGTGCTTCTCCATCGAACTACGAAATAAAAATAAAGCATTCAGACCCGGAGCTTCGAATTCGACGCACGACCAATATCAACGGTCAGATTGAAGAGAGAGAACTTACATATTATACAGACGGAAGAGGCGAGATAAATCCAACAATCGCGTGGTTATCAAACAGTCCTGATCCGAAATCGCCGAAACCGGCCAATACAAAATCCAGGACGCGTTGGAACGGAAATAAGATTGTGACACGATCAATGCTTAGTCTTACTGCCGGAGGTCACATAGTACAATACGAATTGATCGAAGAATGGAAGCTTTCAACCGGCGGCAAGACCTTGACTCAGACTACCCGGTTCGTCTTTCAAAATGACCCGATGGACCGATCTATTTTTGTCCCGGCGAACCGCCCTGATGACAAGCGAGTGTATAATCTTGTTTCTAAATAAGATTGAGAGGCGAAAATGCAGGAAGCACTCGGACTAATTGAATGTCGCGGACTGGTGGCGATGATTGAAGCTGCCGACGCAGACTAAGAGGTTTTGCACTATGTCGAAAAGAATGACAACTCTCGATGATGCCGCTTCAGTTTCGTTGCCACCCGAAGCGGTTGACGCGTTGGGCGTTAGCACTGGCGATGAATTGGATATCGAGATAGTCGGACGGGCGCTGGTAATCCGTTCTGTAAGTGAAGCCCAGCGTTCGCGCAGCTTTGTTGAGCTGTTCGAATCAATACTTAAGAAACGTCGCCAAGCATACGACCAATTGGCGGAGGGACCACGCTAACTGTCGGGAATGGTCGTATGAGATTTCCCGACAAATTGGATGTGCTGACAATACACGCCCGGCTAATCGAAGAAACCGGCGGAAGCGGCGGCCTGAGAGATCAGGGCTAGCTTGAGTCTGCACTCGCAGCCGCCGAGAACCGTTACAATTATGAGAACGCCGATCTGATTACGTGTGCCGCGACTTACGCCTTTCATTTGACTCAAGCGCACGCATTCATCGATGGCAACAAACGCATCGCCGCCGCGATTACAGAAACATTTCTCGAAAGTAACGGAAGAGAATTAACAATGACTGACGACGAATTGGCGCAACTATTTCTGAACATAGCAACGGGCGATCTCACTCGTGATGGCGTGGAGAAAGAGCTTCGAGCATCGACCAGGAGCAAATAATGGAACGTGAAGCACTCGGACTAATTGAATGCCGCGGATTGGTCGCGATGATTGAAGCGGCCGACGCCGCCGTGAAATCGGCAAACGTCGTGCTGGTCGGTTGGGAAAAGATTGACGCGGGTTTGGTGACTGCGATCGTACGCGGTGAAGTGGGCGCCGTGAAAGCAGC
>QHXH01000329.1 GCA_003222855.1 Acidobacteriota bacterium | reverse complement strand
GTCGCAGCCCTTCATAGTTACCTGGTTCTTGTTTTCATCGAAGAAAGTAAATAGCGTGTTCTTCCAGGCGCTGTCACTCAGCGGATCTACCCGGCCGCCGCCTTGCGCCTTCCACAGATTCCAGAGTCGATCCATGTTGGCATGATGCACGTAAAAGACCGGGTCCTGGGCCGCCGCTTGAATGTCGCCCATCCAGCCGCTGAACCCGCCGATGTCCACGTGCACGTTGTCGTGAGGATTACTTTCAAGCGAACTGCTGCCACCGGGATAAAAACTGACCTGGGCCATCCCCGCGCTGGTATCGACGTGTGCCGCCGGCAGCGAAGCTGCGCCGGTGTTCCAGACGTTTGGTCGATCGGGATCCGGGACGAAGAGCGAGCTGGTTGCATCGCGAAAGACCGCGGGCAATTGCCGCTGCGTAGGTGAAGAGTAATTCCAATACGGCAAGGTCCAACCGTAGACACCCGAATACTTCCGCACGATACGCTCGAAATAGTAGAGATACATTCGGTGCCATGACCAGAAAAACTTTGTGTGATGCTCACAAGTGTTCCACGCGATATGGGAGCCCAACGCGTGCGTTCCGTGAATCGCGGCTTGATAGCTCCAACCACGCGGATCCGTGGGATCGCTGGCTGAAAGCGCCTTCATTGCGGTCACTGCGGTTTTATAACCGGTGATGATGGGGTCACTGGCGCTAAGCCCGCCAATGTCTCGTCGTGTAAACGGCGCAGCGAAAACCTTGCTCGCGTCGAACAGAGACGGTCCAAGGATCACAACCGAAGCCGCCGCACTCGCGGTCACGATAAACCGACGGCGTGAATGCTTGTTCATTTAGTCACCTCCGTTGAATTCCGCTGTTAAGCGGAGCGAGGTTGTCGAGGTTTCAGGAACCAGTCTTCCCGCGGGAATTGGTTCCCACGACTCCCATTAGGAAGTGTGTCAGCACGATAGGCCACGCAAGCCCGACCGTCAATACTTTTTGGTTAATGCGGGCGTATGCCTTACTTGACCGTTTTTTCGCAGTCACAAGGTAACGCTGGGCCGAGTTAAGGAAGAACCTTTAATCCGCTTGCTAAGGTTTTTACTCCTAACTTATTGACAGAGAATATCAGCGCGGTTAACATCCGTTCTCGATATTGTTTGGCGACGCATTAACTCCAACCAGAGTCTCTCGGTTCAAAGATGAGTCAAGCCAGCCCCGCAATTCCCCAAAAGCTGTTTTTTAAGATCGGAGAGGTGTGTGAACTCGCCGGTGTGCAGGCGCATGTCCTCAGATATTGGGAGACCGAGTTTCCGATGTTGGCGCCGCAGAAAAATCGAGCCGGGCAACGGACTTATCGTCGAAAGGACGTCGAGATGGCCTTGCGAATTAAGAAACTGCTTTACGACGAACAATACACAATCGCGGGCGCGAAGAAGAAATTGGCCAGCGAGTTGCGCTCGCCGGGCCGCGATGGCTCGGGAGCAGCGCCGGCGAAAGCTCCCTTGCGCAGCTTACAACCGCCGCCCTCGCTCGCGGCGCGCTTTAGTTCAACTCGACAGACAGCAGCTCCTCCAAAGTTTACGGATGAACAACGCGGTTCGTTAAGGCAAATCGCCCATCAACTTCGTGAGATTCTCGATCTGCTTGATGAGGGAGATGCGGAACTCGAAGCGATGCGTTCCAAGAAGAAATGATCGGTTCGCCGTCAATCATAGTGGCACGCGCATCTTGCGCGTGAGTTCACGGGCGGGACGCCCGTGCCACTTCAGGATCGATCGATTCGCGGGTTTGACAAAGAATGTTTTCGCGCCATACTGAAATGGCTTTGACGGGACGTGGCGCAGCCTGGTAGCGCGCACGCTTGGGGTGCGTGAGGTCGCTGGTTCGAATCCAGTCGTCCCGACCATCAAAAAAGGCTTTCCGATTTTTTGTCGGAAAGCCTTTCAGTTGTGTAGCTCAATCGACGCCTTACGGTCGGGTTTCTGTCACAATCGCACGCTCCCTTACGGTCGGGTTTCTGCATCAATCGCAGCCTCCCTTACGGTCGGGTTTCTGTCACAGCGTTGGGAGAGGCTAACGCGGAGACTTCTTTCTGTTGGCGTTCGCAACTCCAGCGCCAGTAGTCGTCTTTGCCGCGTCCTTACTGGCTGAGTTCGTGGACGCGCCTACCGACACCGCCGCCGGACGATTCGTCAAATTGTTGTTCGATTTGTTGTTAGTCGGGGTCCGGGCCATCACTGAATCGGTGAAGCCCCCCGCCAATGTCAGCACGCACATCGTTCCGTATTCCGGATGTGGGCCACACGAAACTCCCGCGACCATGTAATCCTGGCTCATCATGCGCTTGCGATGGCCGCGTGTGGCGACACCGTCATCGATCAACCAGGTGAGAATACGTTCGCGCGCAGATTCATTTCCGTAAGTGAGACTCTCGCCGATCCCACCTTGCCAGGTGCCGTATGGCTTCGCGCGTTGCTCGATCATCGTCCTGTCCGAGCCGGCATGCCCGGTCGCGCCAGACGCGCTCTGATCCTTCACATGATCTGACGCTGCGAGACACAAACCTTGTGACGCACCTAACGGACCGAGTGGTTTCGCCGCGCGGAGAAACCTGATCGCGTCCTCAACCGCGTCCCAACCCTCCTGCGTCGTTAACGTTTCCTGACCCGTTGCAGTGTAGTCCTTACCTTTGAAGAGCGGTTTCAATTGCTCGAGGTAGGTTGCGTAGGTTTGCGGTTGCGCGCGGGCTTGATTGATTTCATTCAGCAAATCCTGTTCAGCTACGGACAGCGCCGGTGTCGATTTGGTGGTTTGTGAGTACCCGTTCTGGATCCGAACTGAACATAGATTGATTGCAATTGCGCAGCAGAGCGTGAAAAATCCGAACAGCCTGAACTTCATTTGGGGGCTCCTCATCATTCTTTTGAAACGTCGTGAACAGCTCGGTCGTGACCTCGGCGGAATCCATTGGGCGATCGTGCGCTAAAATTACCGAATGCTTGTGATGCTGTCAATCGAATAGTAAACAGGGTAGTGGCCTAATTTAAAATTCTCTGCGCCTCTGCGGTGAGTGTTTTCAAACCTAATTCACCGCAGAGACGCTGAGTCCGCGGAGAATACGCAGAGAAAAACCGAAATTAGGGCCCTACTGTAGACAGCGCGCGCGTAACAGTTTAGCATCAGATTGCAGTAGTGCCCCCCAGAGGCCGAAAGCGGATCGTTCTTCATGGCAATTCGGCATCCACCTGATAATCATGTTCCCCCGGTAATTCGCCGCCGAGGTGTGGAACCGCCTCGCGTCATTCGCTATGAAGAACCCCGGCGCGGCGTTGCCCGGCGCATCCTTCGATTTTTCTTCCGGCCATATATTGTAATCCCGATAACTCTCGTCGCCGCTCTTGCGATTGCGCTTCTTGCTTACTACTGGATCGTCTTCTCAGGTCGCATCGATAATCTTCTGCGCGGAGAAGTTTTTACGCGTTCAGCCGGCATTTACGCCGCGCAAAAACAGATTCGCGCCGGCCAGAGCATTAGCGAAGAAGATTTGATCGCGTATTTGAGGCGCGCCGGGTATGTTGAGCGCAATCAGCAGGCAGACAGCAATCGCGGCAGATACAGCATGAATGGCCCGACGGTCGATATCGATCCGAGCGCGGACTCGATAGTTGATAATGCACGCCCGTATCCTCAAGTGCGCGTCGAATTCAATCGCGCCGGAAAATCGATCGCTTACCTGACCGACCGGCAGAACGGCTCACATCTCGAGAAAGCGCAGCTGGAGCCGGAACTCATAAGTTCTGTTACCGGGCGCGAGCGAGCGAAACGCCGAGTGATCGGCTTTAACGACGTGCCGGCAGATTTACGCAATGCGATCGTCGTCACCGAAGATCGATCCTTCTTCGAACACCATGGCGTGAACATTCGCGGCATCATTCGCGCATTCCTGCGCCGATACGATACTGATCCTAATTCGCCTTTAGCGCGACAGGGTGGATCGAGTATCACGCAACAGCTTGTCAAGAATTTGCTCCTGTCGCCTGAGTACAGCCTGAAGCGAAAAATCTCGGAAGCTTACATGTCGGTGATTCTTGAGACGCGCCTGTCGAAGCAGGAGATTTTTGCGCTCTATTGCAATCAGGTTTATTTGGGACAGCAATCCGGGTTTTCGATCAATGGCTTTGGCGAGGCAGCCAGCGCTTACTTCAATAAAGACGTCACGAATCTGACTTTGCCTGAATCCGCGTTTCTGGCCGGCTTGATTCGCAGTCCCAACCGCTACAACCCATTTCATGACGCGGACACGGCACGCGCGCGTCGCAATCAGGTGTTGGAATCCATGGCTGAGACTGGTGCGATTACCGACGAACAAGCGAAGCAGGCCGAAGGTACTGACCTCATACTCGCGCCCGCCAAAGGCCGGATTGATATTTCTGATGCGCCTTATTTTGCCGACTATGTCCAGAACCAGCTTGGCGAGTTGATAACCGGGGAAGGCGCCGATCACTTGCGCATCTATACCTCGGTCGACATGGACCTGCAGCGCGCTGCTTACACGGCGGTGACGAAACAGCTGGCGGCGCTCGATCGTGTCGAGAAGAAGCGCGCTCCCGAGGGAACCCTGCAAGCCGCGCTGGTGGCGATGAACGCGCACACCGGCGAGATCGTCGCGATGGTCGGTGGGAGGGACTATTCCAAGAGTCAACTGAATCGCGCCGAAGCGTTGCGTCAACCGGGCTCAGTGTTCAAGCCTTTCGTATACGCGACGGCGCTGAATACTGCTTACGATCCGGTTCCCCGCGTCATCACCCCCGCGACGATGTTCAAAGACGAGCCACAGACTTTCACCTACGACAATCAGCAGTACTCGCCAGGCAATATGGGCGATAAGTATTCGATGCAGCCTGTGACGTTGCGCGATGCGATGGTCCATAGTCTGAACGTCGTCACGGTTGACGTCGCCATGGAAGTCACCATCGGCCGCGTCATGAGTCTCGCTGCGAAAGCCGGATTGCCACGCGTATCTCACGCATATCCCGCGATGGCCCTGGGGACAGCCGAAGCAACGCCACTGCAAATGGCTTCGGCGTACTCTGCGTTTGCCGCGAATGGAACCCGTACTACTCCGATTGCGATCACGCGTGTTACGACGGGCGCCGGTATGACGATCGCTCAGCCGACTGCACAGAAGAATGAAGTGCTGCGTCCGCCAATCGCTTACGTGATGACGTCTTTCATGAAGGACGTCGTGAATCGGGGCACCGGCGCGCCAATTCGCGCGCGCGGATTCAAGTTCAATGTTGCCGGGAAGACGGGAACTTCGCGCGACGGTTGGTTCGCTGGCTACACGCCCGATCTGGTCTGCGTTGTTTGGGTCGGATTTGATGACGGATCGCAACTCGGTTTGACGGGCGCGAACTCGGCTCTGCCGATTTGGGCCGACTTTATGAGCTCGGCCTTGACGATGCATCCGGAATGGACCGGCGATTGGCAGATGCCTGAGGGAGTTCAGCAGGCTGACATCGATCCGGCTACCGGCGACGTCGCGAAGGCTGATTCAACGACGAAGCGAGGCGAGTTGTTCATCAATGGCACCTTGCCGGGCGAGAACGGCGAGACGCCGGATGACATGGCCAGGGATGGTTCACCGGCTGAAGGCCAGGACGATTCTCAAATCGAGCCCGCGAGTCTTCCCGATGTGGTGAAACCGAAACCGACACCGACACCGAAAAACAGCAAGGACATTTTGAAGTCCAGGTCGATTGATGCTTACGAGCCCGACTCATCCAGCAAGTTACAAGGAACCATAACGCTCGACATCGATCCGACGACAGGCCTGATTGCAGTCGACAGTTGTCCCGTCATTAAGACGAAGACGTTCATCATCGGACAGGAGCCGACAAAATATTGCGGCCCTGAATATCACAAAAAGCCTCAGCCGACTCCTCCGTCGGGCAATCGCGCGCGGGTGGTTAATCCTCAGCGACTGAATAAGTGATTATTTTATTCGTCCTTTCTCTCTTGTGGTCCGGTGTGTTCGCTTTAGGATGGGAAAAGATTCTTCGCTCCGTTAGGAGCGAAATATTTATAGCTCTAGCCGCCTCTTAATTCCTTCCTCGCTGGCAGCGGCTCTGCCGCTGCCGGCGAGGATTTCTTTTGGAGGCTCGGTTCTATAAACATCGCGCTCCTGACGGAGCGCCGCGCTCACCTTCTGCTGATCCGTTTTGTGAACTAACAGGTCGATCGGAGTGAGCGATTGTGATCAGACACGGAAACTCTTGAGCGCGGTTCGAAGCGCTTCAATCGCGAGGGCCGCGGCATGTTGCTTGCGGCTTGGCAAACCGGCGATCGCATTCAGAATGTCGTGCCGCGTGAGGTGCTTCGCGTCATCGACTAACTTTCCTTCGACCATCTCCGCCAGCGCTGATCCGCAGACAAGAGTCGGCGGGCAGCCGTAAGCTAAGAATCTTGCGGCTTCGATCCGTCCATCGCGAACGCGCAGACTCAAACGCAGACGATCGCCGCAGACGGGATTCGTTTCTTCGGCGAATACATTCGCATCCGGCAGTTCGCCCGCGTTGCGCGGATTGGCGAGATGGTCTTTAAAGATGTCTGAGTAGGACATTTGTATATCCCGAAGCCCCTTTCCCCTTGGGAGGGTAACAACATACTTGACCCATCAAGCGAACCTTTGTGTCTTTTCGTGATTCCTGATTCGTGTGATTTCGTGGTTTGGTTCTCGTTGATTCATCTGCAAAGCACACCACGAAAAAGCACGAACCCAAAACCAACCCACACGAAGGCGCGCAGGTCGGATGAGTCTAGTATGTTATTCCCCTCGCAAAGAGGGAGGGAATATTGTCGCAACTTAAGTAGCGATTGATTCACGCACCAGCGGCGAAATTGCGCGCAGACTTTCAACTGCCCGAGTAATCGCTTCAACGGCGACCTCGACGTCTTCGTCGGTGTTGTCTTTTCCAAAACTGAATCGGATCGCGCCGCGCGCAAGTTCCTCGTCACGGCCCAACGCTTTGATTACCGGTGATGGCTCCAGGGTTCCTGACGAACAAGCCGAGCCGGTCGAAACGGCGACCCCTTGCATGTCGAGGTGAATCAATAATCCTTCGCCTTCAATGAAGCGAAACGAAATGTTGGACACGTGAGATAGTCGCTGCCGGCGATCACCGTTGAAAACGATTGTCTCGATGCGCGCCTCAACTTCCCGCTCAAACCGATCGCGCAGACGCGCCGTGTGTTCGTTACGCTGGACCATTTCTTGTCGCGCGAGTTCTGCGGCTGCGCCAAAGGCGACAATGTTCGGAACCGGTTCAGTTCCGGCACGACGTTCACGCTCCTGATGTCCGCCGATTTGCTGAGGAAACAAACGCGTGCCGCGGCGAATGAACAAAGCACCCACTCCTTTCGGCGCATACATTTTATGCGCTGAGAACGACAAGAGGTCGCATCCGATCAGTTCGACATCGATCGCGGCTCGCCCGGCTGCCTGGACGGCGTCAGTATGAAAGGATAAATGCTTTTGACCACTTTCGCGTCTGCCGCGAACGAGCGCGCCGATCTCTTTCACCGGTTGAATCGTGCCGATTTCGTTGTTCGCCATCATCACGCTGATCAAGACCGTATCGGCGCGAATTGCCGCGCGCACATCATCGACCCGCACCAGGCCGTTGTCATAAACCGGCAGTCGCGTGATCGTCCATCCGTTCTGTTCAAGATATTCCACCATGCCGCGAACCGAAGGATGCTCAATCGCCGAAGTGATAATGTGCCGTCCAGATGTTTGACGAGCTTCACAAACGCCGCGAATTGCGAGGTTGTTTGCTTCCGTGCCTCCAGAGGTGAAAACAATTTCGTTTGCCCGCGCGTTGATGAGTGAAGCAACCTGCCGGCGCGCTTTGTCGACTGCGGCGCGCGCCTCCTGACCAAATTGATGGATGCTGGAAGCGTTGCCGAACGTTTCCGTCAAATACGGAAGCATCGCCTGCACTACCCGTGCGTCGATGGGAGTGGTGGCGCTATGGTCTAAATAAACTCGGCGCATAACCGTCTACTGGTCGTCAATTGTCAGTCGTCAGTTGCTCGTTCTTGTTTATGATCATTGGGCTAATCCTTAGTTTTCACGTCACGCCCATTTATGGAGTCGGGCGCGACAATTAACCTCGACCGCCCCTCCGACCACTAACAACTGACCACTGAACAACTGACGCCTGTATTCGTGCATCAGAAAAAGCGACCGCCGTACCGCGGTTGTCGCAGCTTGTGTTAGCATTCTGACGCTACCGGGCGGAGTCATCAAGTCGGCTCCCTAAAGACACTCTCCTTTTCGTATCGCCATCGCTCGGTCATGGCAAACGCGCCATGGAAGTCGATGGATTGCAGAAAGGTTGACTCAGTCTCGCGCTTTTTACGGCCGTCGCGGTCCTCACTTTCCCGCTGATGCCGGTAACTTCGACGGCGCAGACTTCTCAAGAGCAGAATCAAGCGACCGCGATCATGCGCGGCTATCGTACCGGCTACTCAGACGGCTATCAGGCTGGCGTCGGAGACGTCTCCAGGAATGCAAACAGAGAATTTCGCAACAAGGCTGAATACGATCATGCCGATCGAGCGTTCAATTCGGCGTGGGGATCGCTGGACGAATATCGCGATGGCTATCGACAGGGGTTCGAGTCTGGATACTCTGCTGGCTACGATCACAAGCCGTTCGATTCAAGCATACCGCCTGACCTGAAACGCAGGACGGAAGATTCCACGGTT
>QHXH01000328.1 GCA_003222855.1 Acidobacteriota bacterium | reverse complement strand
CGATAAAACGCAAGTGTTTCCCTCATCTGACTCGCAGAGGGGAAAAATTGCGTAGTTTCCTTGCGCGGGTTTGCCGTCCTTGGTCGACCACTTCGCATTTCTAAGAATCGGATTTCCAGTTACAACGAAAGGCACTTAACTTGAAACCTCTTCCGTCTCGTCCTCACTCGCGGCTTCAACCAACGACGCGCTCGTCACCATGTCGCCTTCATCGGTTTTGATCAAGCGCACGCCCTGAGCGCTGCGTCCGGTCTTGCGAATGTGGCCGGCTTCCAGGCGAATCAGCTTTGCCTGTTGAGTAATAATCATGATCTCTGAGTCCGCGTCGACCGGAAATACGGCGACAACCTTGCCGGTTTTCTCAGTCGTCTTCATGTTGATTACGCCTTTGCCGCCGCGCGATTGCAGACGATAAGTCGAAATCGGCGTTTGTTTGCCGTAACCCTGCTCGGAAACCGAAAGCATCTTTTCACTATCGTCTGACGATACGGCGCAGAGTGAAACCACGTAATCATCTTTGCGCAAATCAATGCCGCGCGTGCCACGCGTCGCGCGTCCCATGGGGCGCGCATTCTTCTCGTCAAAGCGAATTGCGAAGCCGTTATGAGTGGCGATGAAAATTCTCTTCGTGCCGTCGGTCAGAACCACGTCAAGCAGTTCGTCGCCTTCATCGATATTGATGGCGATGATTCCGTTCGAGCGAATGTTCTGAAAATCCGACAGCGCGGTCTTCTTGATTACGCCTTTTTTGGTGACCATGAGGACGTAACGGCCTTCCGAGAATTCCCGCACCGGAACCACGCCCGCAAGTTTTCGATCAGAAGGAATCTGGATCAAATTGACGATCGCTTTGAAGACCATCAGATAGGCGTGCGTCGAAGCGATAAAGAGATGCTCGACGAAATCCTCGTTCTTGGCCATCGCGCCAAAGCGGCCTTTGCCGCCGCGGCCCTGCCGTGAATAAGTCGTCACCGGCGTGCGCTTGATGTAGCCGCTTTTGGTGATAGTGAGCGCGACGTCTTCGTCGGCGATCAAATCTTCTATCGAATAGTCGGTCCCGGCATCAGTGATTTCGGTGCGGCGCGCGTCGCCAAATTCTTTCTTAACGTCTTCGAGTTCGTTAATGATTACACGACGCAGGGACTTTTCGTTGGCGAGAATTTCCTCCAACTCGGCAATCAGCTTGATGATCGATTCGTACTCATCGATGATCTTCTGACGTTCGAGCGCCGATATGCGGCGCAACTGCAAATCAAGAATGGCTTGGGCTTGGATCTCAGAAAGTGCGAGTCGAGCCATTGCCTTCTTTAGCTCTTTGACCCTCAGTTTTTCTGGCTGGTCCGACTTTGTGACATTCCGAACGTTTTCAGGGAAGAATCCCTTCCATTTTTGAACTTCGTCCATTGAGGCCGTTTGGCCAGTCAACCATTGGCGTGCTTCATCCACTGAACGTGAGTTGCGGATTGCTGTGACGATGTCGTCGAGCGCGTTGATCGCTTTCGTGAGACCTTCGAGGATGTGCGCGCGCGCTCTCGCCTTCCGCAGTTCATATTCAGTGCGACGGCGGACGACTTCGCGGCGAAAGTCGACGAAGTGTTCCAATATCTCTTTCAGCTTCAGGACGCGCGGCTGGCCGTTAACGATGGCGAGATAGATCACCCCGAACGAGGATTGCATCGGCGTGAGCTTGAACAGTTTGTTTTGAACGACCTGCGGCACGGCGTCGCGCTTTAGCTCGACCACGATGCGCATGCCGTGACGATCGGATTCGTCGCGAACCTCGGCGATGCCTTCCAACTTCTTTTCATTTGCCAGCTCGGCGATGCGCTCAATCAATTTGGCCTTGTTAACCTGGAATGGAAGCTCAGAGATGATTACCGCGTCTCGCTCATGCGACCCGCGACCGACTCGATCAATTGAAGCCCGGGCCCGCATCTGGAGAATGCCGCGACCGGTACGATAAGACTCTTTAATTTCTTCGCGGCCACAGATAAAGCCACGCGTGGGAAAGTCCGGCCCTCTTACGATCTTGAGCAAGTCTTCGATGTCGATCTCCGGGTCGCGCAGGACGGCGATTGTGGCGTCGACGACTTCGTTGAGATTATGCGGTGGGATCTTCGTGGCCATGCCCACGGCGATTCCTTCCGATCCGTTCAGCAGCAGATTCGGAATACGCGTCGGCAGAACTGTCGGCTCGCTCAATGACTCGTCATAGTTCGGTTGAAAGTTGACCGTTTCTTTTTCGATATCGGCGAGCACCTCGTTCGTCAGCTTCGCCATGCGCACTTCCGTGTAACGCATCGCCGCCGGCGCATCGCCATCGACTGATCCAAAGTTTCCTTGTCCATCGATCAGCGGGTAACGCATGGAAAAGTCCTGGGCCATCCGCACGATCGTGTCGTATACGGCGGTGTCGCCGTGCGGGTGATACTTACCGATCACATCGCCGACCACGCGCGCGCTTTTCTTGTAGGCCTTGTTATAGGCATTGCCCAACTCGTGCATGGCCCAGAGAACGCGGCGGTGCACCGGCTTCAATCCATCGCGCACGTCGGGCAAGGCGCGGCCGATGATCACTGACATGGCATAGTCCAGATAGGACCGCCGCATTTCGTCTTCAATACTTACGTGCTGTCGTTCGATGGTTTCCATTAATCAAACCTTTCCGGTTACAATCCGCGCTGCCCCTGGCGTCTCACATAGATAACGTTTTCGATTAGCGCTTCTATCGATTGTTTTGGCACCGGTTCTTGATAGCTTTTTTAGTGGTATTCTTAGGTGCGCGACGGGGAATTTCATGCGGTGAATTTCGCCGTTATTTTAACCCGAAACTGCACTCCTTAGCAACGCGCGAATTTGCTTCAAAGCCAATAAATTCGCGGGCAAGGGCAACATTGCCTTAACCTCATCGACTGGTCAGTCGAGAGGATTTTTCAAGAGCAATTCACTGGGGAAAAACCTGACGGACGAAAACCAAAAAACACGCCGCTTGCGCGAGCGAATCGCGCTCTCTCTGCCCGTGCGCGTCAGCTGCCGGGAAACTATCGATCACGAATGGGTCGAGATGTCACGCCTCGTCGATGTAACTCCCTTCGGCGCGCGTCTGCGACTCAAACGCCCCACTGAAGTTGGCCATCTCTTGCTGCTGACTTTGGCCATGCCGCGACAACTGCGCTGCTTCGATCACGTCGAGGATCAGTATCGCGTCTGGTCTCTGGTTAGAAATCTCAAGAAGCTTGATCCGGAGACGGAGAATCGCGCCATGGTTGAGATTGGGGTCGCGTTTGTCGGCAAGCATCCGCCGAGATCGTTTGCAAGTGATCCCACCCGGCGTTACGAGATTTCGCGCCTGCAGTCAGGGCTGTGGGCGGTGCGCGAAGAATCGGGTCAAACGCCTGCGCAAGTCGACACGACGGATAAGCGAAAAGAATCGCGGCATACGATTCCACTCGAAGTGACAATCGAAGCGTTCGCCGACAACGGAACATTCTCGCCGGTTGAAAACACGGTGACTGAGAATATCAGCCGTAAAGGCGCCGCAGTGTTCACGACGCTTGATCTAACACCAGGTCGATTTGTCAGGATGAGCAGCGCGCATTCCGGCGCGTCCGTTATCGCTGTGGTGCGCGACCGGCGCCTAGGCGCCGACGGTATCGCACGGCTGCACTTGCATTTCATCGGCGGCGAATGGCCGTTATAAGAATTAGGTCGAATGACGAAAGCAAAATCGAAATTCTATTTTCCGCGCACGCCGCTACTAGTTCAGATTGAGCGACGATGCAGCTTTGCAGATTGTGGACTCCGGAATCAGATCGGTTTGACCAAAGCTGAAGCGATTGAGTACCGTGGCTTCAATTGCTCGCAATGCGAACGCTGGAATGAGGATCAGTTGAGCCGGCTGGAGACGCCGGATTCATGGTGCGCTGACAATGATGCGCGTACTACTAATTGATCGGAAGATTGATCGCACTTGAGTCTTAGCAACAGCATCGAAGAAACTCAGCAGCGCAACGGCGCGCGGCAGTATCCGCCGACGCTGCCACAGTGGATGCTGAACGCTGCGCGTCCGGTGGTGGTGGTGTGTTGCCGCCTGATGTGGCGAATCCAGTGGCGCAATACAGATTACATTCCGCTGACTGGCGGCCTGATCATCGCCGCGAACCACCAAACTTATGTTGATCCGTTTTGGATTTGCAGCCGGGTCAGACGGCCGGTGAGATTTCTCGCCTGGGACGCCGCTTTCAACTGGCCCATCGTCGGATTCTGTCTGAGATTGCTGGGCGCGTGGCCGTTGCAACTGGAAGGAAGCGATCCAGGTCCCATCCGCCGTTCTTTACAGTGGATTGGTGAAGGTGGCGCCGTCATGATTTTTCCGGAAGGCGGTCGCGGCAATCCTGACGGGTCGATGAAAAAACTCAAAGCCGGCGCCGTGCGCATGGCGCTGGATGTCGGCGCGCCGATCCTGCCGGTAACGATTCGCGGCGGCGAGCAGGTATGGCCCAACACCTTTCGCTTGCCGCGCTTTCGACGCAATGTTGAAATCATCTATCACCCGCTGATTCATGTCGAGCAGGGCAAAGAGGAAGGCGCGCGCGAATGCGCGCGACGCGAAACTGAACGACTGGCCGAGATAATTAGATCGGCACTTTGACTGAACCAGCAGCCACAGATAATCACAGATGACACAGATCAGAAAAAACTTATCTGGGTAAATCTGCGTTTATCTGTGGCTGATTTTTCTGGTGCGAGCTTAGGCTTGCAGAACACTCATCATCTGTTCATGGACCAGGCCGTTACTCGCCATGATCGGCGGTGAATAAATACTTAGCGGTCCGCCCTGGTAATTCGAAACGCGCCCGCCCGCCTCTTCGACAATTAACGATCCGGCCGCAACGTCCCACGGCTTCAATCCCTCTTCCCAGAATCCATCGAACCTTCCGGCCGCGACGTAGGCAAGATCGAGTGCCGCGGCGCCGTCGCGGCGCACGCCTTGAGCCGCCATAATAAAGTTCGCGAAGTGACGCGCAAACTCATTACGCTGTCGGACATCATAAGGAAAACCTGTACACAGCAAGGCGGCGGATAAATTCATCGTGCGCGAGACCGAAATACGGCGCCCATTCAACGACGCGCCCTGGCCCCGCTCGGCCGCAAACATCTCATCGCGAATTGGATCGTAGACGACACCAATTTCCAGACGCCCTTTATGTTCCAGCCCAATCGAAACACAAAAGCAGGGATAGCCGTGCGCATAGTTGGTCGTGCCGTCCAGCGGATCGATGATCCAGCGCCAATCAATTTGCGCAGCACGATCGTGCGGCTCGCTGGCACCGGATTCTTCAGCCAGAATGCTGTGACGCGGATAGTAAGTTTTAATCCGATCGATGATCAGACGTTCAGAAGCAAGATCCGATTCAGTCACCAGATCGATTTCACTCTTGTTAGTGATCTCGATCTTGCGGCCAAAGCGTTTGGCCAACAGGCGGCCCGCATCGCGGGCAGTTTGAATAGCAAAGTCGAGCAACGGTTTCCTCTCCGGTCTTCTGTGTTTCTTAATAGGTTTACCACAGAGAACGCGGAGTTACACAGACACCGATAACCCGATAACCTTATCGCGCATTGAAGTTTAGAGTTCAGCCTTTAGGCTGTCCATGATGTGCAAGCTAAAGCGACTGCAGCGCAACCGTCCCGGTTGCAGCCCTCACGTTAACAAAGCTCATGCAACCGAGGACGCTTGCGCTCCAGTCCATCTGCTCACGCGGATGGTACTGATGACCTCATCGCGATCTCAGCTAAAAATCGATTGATTCAAAACGATGGACTGTTAGTTTCATCGTCGCTTAGAATGACGCGACCGCGCCCAGTCTTCAAACGAAAGCAGGAGTGAATACGTGCGAAAACCGACACATCGTGGATCCGCAAAAGTGGCTGCAATTCTGGCGCTGCTCCTATGTTTCGGCGTTACAACTCGGTCTCAATCGCTTGGACCAACGGAACGTACGGCGCGTTACTTTGATTCTATCCGAGTCTCGCCGCCCCAGCTTTTGGCTTTTCTCTTGAAGATGCCAAAAGGCGCGGACCTGCACAATCATCTCTCGGGCGCCATTTATGCAGAGTCTTACATTCAATGGGCGGCGGACAGTGGTGATTGTGTGAACACGATGACGATGGTTGCCTCTCTGCCGCCATGTACGTCTGGTCAGACGCCGGCCGTAAACGCGCTCACGAATAGCGGGCTCTATCGTCAACTGATTGACGCGTGGTCTATGCGCAATTGGCAGTTGTCGGGACAGACCGGTCACGATCATTTCTTTGACACGTTCGGAAAGTTCGGCGTTGCAACTTACAACCAGAACGGAAAAATGCTCGCCGAGGCAGTCTCGCGAGCGGCTCGCGGGCATGTCCTGTATGTTGAATTAATGTTGACTCCGGATGGAACACCAACCGGTGTGATCTCAAGTCAAATTGGAGACAAGGTCGGCTGGGATGGAAATCCCGCAAGCACGTTAAGAAAATTGAAGAGCAACGGCATCGATTCGGCAGTCCCGGTCGCAATCAAGAATCTGAATGATGCTGAAGCCGAAAAAGATCGCATTTTGAAGTGTGGTACTCCGCAAGCCGATCCAGGTTGCGAAGTTGTGATTCGCTACATCGCCCAGGTGTCACGTGGCTCGGCGCTGGGCCCGGTCTTTGCGCAGATGGTTACGGGCTTCGCGCTGGCCAACGACGGAGCCTCGAAAGTTGTGGCTTTGAATTTGGTGCAGGCTGAAGACGGACTGTCGTCGATGCAGAACTTTTCGCTTCACATGCAGATGCTGCAATTTCTGCGGCCATTGTATCCACGCGCGCACCTCAGCCTGCACGCAGGTGAGCTTGCGCCCGGTATTGTGCCGCCGGACGGTTTGAGTTTCCACATTCGCGACTCAGTAATGACGGCCCAGGCCAATCGCATCGGCCACGGCGTTGACGTCATGCACGAGAACGATCCCGAGGCGTTAATGCGCGAGATGGTGCGCCGCAACGTGATGGTTGAAATCTGTCTGACGAGCAACAACACAATCCTCGGCGTCAGCGGGGCGCAACATCCGCTGGCTACTTATCTGAAGCATGGAGTACCGGTCGCACTGGCTACGGATGATGAAGGCGTCTCGCGTTCGGAAATTTCTCGCGAATTTTTCCGGGCCGTCGAGGATCAAGGGCTCGGTTATCTACAATTGAAAGCGATGGCCCGTAATAGCGTTGAATATGCATTCGTCTCCGGTGCGAGTTTGTGGAGCGACGCAAAGAAATTCATTCCGCTGATGCAGTGCAGGTCAGACTTTTCCGCAATGAAGCTGACAACGTCTGCATGCCGCCAGTTGGTGGATGGCAGCGATAAGGCAAAGCTGCAGTGGAGACTGGAAGAAGAGCTCAGGGAGTTTGAGCGAGCATGGTGAACATTAGGTAGTGATGTCCTGATTTGAAACTCTGCGCCTCCTCTGCGTTCTCTGCGTCTCAGCGGTGAGTGTTCCCAAGCTAATATTCACCGCAGAGGCGCCGGGGTCGCTCCGGACCGCGCAGAGAAAAACTGAACCAGGACACTAGTTGAACATTCCTTAAGTTTGCCTTGACGTTAAGAACCAAGAGCCGGAGCATTGCGGCTCCGGCTCTTAAAAAGTCAGGCTCTTAATTTCTTCAGGAATCCTCTTCTGCTTTCAGCGCCGCGGCTTTACGACGCCGGCGGGCCACACCAGCCAATCCAGCGATTCCGGTGCCAAGCAATACCATTGTAGTCGGTTCGGGCACCGGCTGGATGCCGGCGCCAAACGAAAATCTTTCCGGCCCTCCATTGACGTTACTCAATGACGCTGAGAGGCCCAGTCTAAGATTTGAATTCTGTTCGACGGCTGCTTGCAATCGCGCCGCGGCTTCGGCATCCAAACCAAAGATGTAATCCGAATTAGCGCCTTGCCCGTGTCTGAACTGATCCAGGGTCAGCGATCCATTTACCATCTCGGCACTGAAAACGCTGTTGCCGTTTTGATCATATGCCGTCAGGACTAATGAGTCGATCGTGATCGGCATCTTATCGCCGCCATTGGCTTCGTTGATATTCAACAACACCCGCAGGTCGCTCGCTCGTCCAATCCCCAAATCCGTCAGCGATACAGTGTGCTGATGGGGTCCGGCGCTTATGTCACCGAAATCCACGTCTCCGCTGCCGTTGAAGCGAACTCCGCCGGCTTCCGTAGTGCTGTTGCCATGATGCTGAAGATTCAGGGCCGCCAACGGCGGAACCAACTTCTGAATATCCGGATTAACCAACACGATTCCGTCTGCATACACCCGCCCGCTCGAGCAGGCGAGCAACAGAACAATTGCGCCACCGAACATTACCTTTGAGAACAGTTTCATTTTTTCATCACTCCTTCTGACGTCCGCTGAAGAGATCAAGCCGACTCGCGCGCGTATTTCCAGCTTCTGTAGCAAATAAACGCCGAAACGCTTCCCACTTCCAGGAGCAATGGTTCGGATTTTCCAAAAACTTTTTTAACAAGCAGTAACTGCGTGGAGCAAAAATTTCCGTGCGAATCAAATTGCGACAATCACCCAAACGGCTTTTCAATCGAAGGACTTTGCTCAGTGAAAAACTTTGGACCACTCGGAGTGATGTAGAGACAATCTTCCAAACGAATGCCAAACTCTCCATAAATCACGATCGTTGGTTCGTCGCTAAAGCACATGCCGGGTTGAATCGGCGTCTTGTTACCGCGCACAAAGTAGGTCCACTCGTGACCGTCTAGACCAATCCCGTGACCGGTGCGATGCGGCAAGCCCGGCGTTTTGTAATCGGGTCCAAAGCCCGCGTCTGTCAAAACTTTTCGCGCGGCGTAATCGACGGCTTCGCACGGCGCGCCAACTTTCGCGGCCGCGAAACCTGCGTCCTGAGACTTTCGTTCAATTTCCCAAACGTCGCGCTGGCGCTGCGTGGGTTTGCCAAAGACGAATGTGCGCGTGATGTCTGATTGATAACCTTCGACGGTGCAACCGTCATCCATTAAAACCATGTCGCCTTCCTGCAAGACCTGCGGCTTGCTGCTGCCGTGCGGGAACGCAGTGTACTTTCCAAAGCTGCAAAAAATCCCCCCCTGCACGCCGAGATTGCGAAAGGCCGTCGCGCAGTTTCCGGCGAATTCCGCCTGGCTCATGCCTTCGCGCATGGTGGCCCACGTCGCGCGATAGGCGATGATTGTGAGGTCGTTCGCCTTCTGCATCAACGCCAGCTCCGCCGGTGATTTGTACATGCGGCAACCGGCGGTGATCGGCGTCGCGCTCACATATTCAAGCCTGGGCGCGGCCTGTCGAATCCCATCGTAGAAGAAAAAGCGCACGCGCTCTTCGATTCCAATCCGGCCAGAGCGCATGCCGCGATCTTTGAATATCTGCGCGACGCGAAGATAGGGACTCTCGTCTTCTTCCCAGGTGCGAATGTCATTCGTTCCGATCTTGATCAGCTCGCGCGCGCGTTCTTCTTCAAATTTTGGACAAACCCAGGCGATGTCTCCGCGCTGCGGAATCACCAGTG
>QHXH01000653.1 GCA_003222855.1 Acidobacteriota bacterium | reverse complement strand
CGCGGCCATTTAGATTGGGAGAGCGGTACGAGCTAATCCCGACGATCGAAATGTTCAATACCTTCAACAATCGGAATTTCATCAACTCGCTCAGTGGGCCCGGCAATCAAAACTCTCTCACCGCGCCCAGTCTCTTTAACTTTGACGGTTTCCTGCGGCTCGGAGTGGGCGATCCCAGACAGCTGCAGTTGGCGATAAGGTTTACGTTTTAACCAAACCTCGGCCTGCCCGAGTAATGAGGTCAGTACCGGGAGCGTTAGCGACCGGGTCTCATCCTTGGCGACTTTGACCATGGCATGTTTGAGACCCGGTCGCTAACGCTCCCGGTACTGACTCCAAAGTCATCCGATGGAAGACATCAGAAAACAGATCGAAGAGATCGTCAACCGCGAAACCCGCGCCTGGGACACGCGGGATGTTGACCTGCTAATAACCATCTTCCATCCGGACATGGTCTGGCCGTGGCCCAGAACCCCACAGTCCCACGATCCGATTGCCTGGGTGCTCGAATGGGGACGTTACGATTATGAACGTTGGCGGACCGGCTGGCAGAAATTGTTTGACACGCATCGTCTGGCCCACAATAAGAGAGAGCTCAAGAAGATCGAAATCTCAAAAGAGGGTGACGGCGCCTTTGCGGTGGTGGACATCGATACTCTGTGGATCGATCGCGACGGCAATAATAATCATTGGCAGGGCCGCACCTGTAAGGTCTATTCGAAAATCGGCGATGAATGGAAAATGATTATGCAGACTGGCGTGCTGGACTATTCCTAAACGCTCGCCTATTGACTTCAGCCGACATTAAGTCGATCGATAAAGTTCATCGATCAGCTTACCGTATTTCTGATCAATCACCCCGCGCTTTACTTTCAGCGTAGGCGTAAGCTCGCCGCTGTCAATCGTAAATTCTTCGGCCAGCAAAGCGACGCGGCGTACCCGTTCGTAATCGGCCAGGTTCGCAGTCATCGCGGTCACGTCGCGCTGCACCATCTTAATCGCACCAGGACTCCGGCTAATTTCCGCGTGAGTTTCGGCGACCTGTTCTCCCGCGGCGCGCAGGGAATGCTTCAACGCCTCCCAGTCAGGAACAATCAACGCGACGGGAAACTTACGGCTGGCGCCGACGACCACCACCTGGTTGACGAACTCGCTTTGCTTTAGCAAGCTTTCGATCAATTGCGGCGCAACGTATTTGCCGTTCGAGAGTTTGAAGAGATCCTTTTTGCGATCGGTCAGAAACAGATGGCCGTCGTTGTCGATGTAACCAACATCGCCGGTAGCGAACCAGCCATCATCCGTCATCACGGACTGGGTGGCGTTCGGATGTCCATGGTAACCACGCATGACGGTCGGCCCGCGCACCAGCATCTCTCCGTCGGCGGCGATCTTGACTTCAATTCCTTCGAATGGTTTGCCGATCGAGCCGACACGGTTATCGTCGGGGCGATTGGCGCACACCACACAGGTTTCGGTCATGCCATAGCCCTGCAGGATTTTGATGCCTGCACCCAGAAACGAATACGAGAGGGTCGGTGAAAGCGGCGCCCCGCCAGAGACAAAATAGCGCTTTAATGACAAAGGCACGCGCTGCTTCTTGTCTTCCAATTCGGCAACGCGCTGGCCCACGGCGAGCGAGCGCGCGAAAATCCTGCTCTTCAATCCACCCGCGGACATGCCCTTTTTTATAATACGATGATAGACCTTCTCGAACAGGCGCGGCACGGCAGTCATGATCGTCGGCCTCACTTCTCGCAGGTACTCGCCGACCAATTCGAACGACGCAGCGTAATTCACCGCGACGCCGTTAAAGCAGAAGACATAAAAAACCGTGCGCTCGAAGATGTGCGAGAGTGGTAAGACTGAAAGCGAAACGTCGCTGCTCAGAATTGGCAATCCATTGGTGATCGAATGAATGTCCGAAACGAAATTATCATGCGTGAGCATGACTCCTTTCGGTTCACCAGTGGTTCCCGACGTGTAGATGATGGTTGCGAGATCGTCAGGCCGGCCCTGGGCGATTAGTTTGTCGAATGCTGAGTTGTCTTCACGTTCGATCGACGCGCCGCGTGCTTCAATGCTTTCCAGAGTTGTCGCGCGTTCGACTTCATTTGCTGATTCAGAGTCAAATACGACGATGTGTTCGAGTGAAGCTGCCGTTGCAAAACCTTTACGGGCGTGCTTCATGATTCGCCCGCCGGAAATCAAAAGCGCGCGCGCGCCGGAATCATTTAGTATGAAACTGATTTGATCGACAGATTGCGTGGTGTAGATAGGAACTGTGACCGCACCCGCGCTCAAAATTGCGAGATCGGCAACTGACCACTCGGGGCGGTTTTCCGAAATGAGCGCGACCCGATCACCGGCTCTAATGCCCACCTCTCTGAGCCCGAGCGCGATGTGACGCACGCGTCGTATAAACTCGGACGCAGATATTTGGATCCATTGGCGATCGCGTTTTTCGCTGACCGTGTCCGGCTTGTTGTGACGCGCAATTGCTTCCAGACACACGGCGGGCAGAGTTGACGGCGCCGATGATTCTTTCTGGCCTAAAGTTTTGCTTGCGGCGACTGCCGACGACACTTGGAAATTATCTCCTTCGCGAAGCGCTAAGGGCTCGGGGCGTTTCGGAAAATCGGGTAAGTGCGGCTAAAGACTACATCGCCTTTTTGAGAAGATACAACCAAACACGGCATCCTTTCACAAGCCCTTCAGGCGGATAGGGCCTCAGGCATAGCCGGCGCGGCAGAGTCGGCGGGTTTCAATTCGCGGCCGGATGTGCGCGACCGCCGATGCTGGCCGAACGTGGTGTTAACCCGGCTGTCCTGTGTCGCCAGCGCCGCGAGAATCAAAAACAGCAGAGAATTAGCCGTCGTGTGCAGAGTGAAATCGAAAAAGCTGTGGACCAGGACCGCGAAACAGCCGGCCAGCGCGCCGGTCGCCACACCGCGTCTGAATTTGTCATGCGTTTCACGCCGGGCAAAGCCCTTGCGAAACAGAATTATGAGAAAACTCAAACCCAACACCCCGCCAACGAGGCCGCCATCGGCCAGCGTTTGCAGATAGTCGTTGTGAGCTTGTTCGAGACGATACGCTCCGTTGCGCGAATCGTAGCGCGTGTAAATCAGGCTGAACGAACCTAATCCCGATCCCGTCACCGGATAAGCCTTAATGATATCGAGCGTGACGCTCCAAAAATGCGCGCGACCCGTAGTCGGTGCAGCGGCGACCGTTGTGCCTAATAAGCGCGTGAAAACGTCCTGGCCGCCGAACGTCAAAGCGCCGGCGATTAAGGCCACCAGTAATCCGAATGCCAGTCCGGCGCGCAGCAACGCGGCCCGGGCCCGTTCCGTTCTGGATTTCTTTTTACTTCGAGACTTGCGCGGGCTGGCAACCAGCAGCAGGAAAAGAATCTCTGCTGCCAGACTAATCATTCCGCCGCGCGAATTCGTCATGATAAGAGCGATGCCCATCATCGCGGCCGCAAACGCGTAAAGGGGCTGCTTGTGACTTTCGATCGCTCCCGAGAAAACCAGGCTCAAAGGGAGCGCTATCGTCAGCTCCATATAGCCCGCGAAATGATGTCGATTGATGAATGGTCCAAACGCGGTACTCTGCGCGAGTTGACGAAACCAGTAGACGCGGCCGGCATCGCTGGTGAAGGATTGCGTCATGCCGAACATTGCCAGGAAGAAACCGAAGATGATGATGGTCCTCACCAAAGCTCGCAGGCGGCGTGGAGTGTCGACGAAGATCAGGATTGCCGCAAAACAAATAAACAAA
>QHXH01000327.1 GCA_003222855.1 Acidobacteriota bacterium | reverse complement strand
GTCGGCAAGCCTTTCCGCAAGGTCGATGCGCGCGCGAAGTGCACGGGACAGACGAAGTTTGCGGACGACATCTTTCTCCCGCGGATGCTGTACTGCAAAATTCTCCGCAGTCATGAACCCCACGCGCTGATTAAGAACATCGACCTCTCAAAAGCTTTAGCGTTGCCAGGCGTCGTTGCCATCATAACGGGCGAAGATCTGCCAATTCCCTACGGCATTCTTCCGGTCAGTCAGGACGAACATGCACTGTGCATCGACAAGGTGCGCTTCGTCGGCGATCCGGTCGCCGCTGTTGCCGCGATCGATGAAGACGCTGCCTTTGACGCGATGAATCTGATCGAAGTGGAATATGAACGGCTGCAGACGATTACTTCGATTGCAGAAGGCGTGATGATTGACGAGCCGCGCATCCATGAATACGGCGACGGCGGCAACGTGCATAAGAAAGTATCGCTTGAGTTCGGCGACGTCGATGAGGGATTCGCTGAGGCCGACCTGATTCGAGAGGACACGTTCTTCTACGAAGGCAACACGCATCTGCCGATGGAGCAGCACGCGGCGGTTGCGCATTTCGATTCTGACGAAAAGCTTACGCTCTGGAGTTCGACCCAGACGCCGCATTACGTTCATCGCGCCTTAACTAAAGTTCTCGAAATTCCTGCGAGTCACATCCGCGTGATTGCGACCCCGAACGGCGGTGGCTTTGGCGGCAAGAGCGATCCGTTCAATCACGAAGTTGTCGTTAGCAAGCTGGCGATGATTACCGGGCGCCCGGTGAAGTGCACGCTAACGCGCGAAGAAGTCTTTTACTGCCATCGCGGCCGTCATCCGGTCCTCATGCACGTTAAGACAGGAGTGAAAAAAGACGGCGCCATTACGGCGATGCACTTCAAATCATTTCTTGATGGCGGAGCGTACGGAAGTTACGGAGTGGCAAGTACGTTCTATACCGGTGCGCTGCAAACTGTCACTTACGAAGTGCCGCGTTACAAATTCGATGGAGTGCGAGTCTTCACGAACAAACCTCCGTGCGGGCCAAAGCGCGGACATGGAACGCCACAGCCGCGTTACGCCCTGGAGGTTCACCTGGACAAAATCGCTGAACAGTTGGATCTCGATCCATCTGAGATGCGGCGCAACCATTTAGTTAGGCCGAATTCCGTGACCGCGAATTATCTGCGCATTGGCAGCATGGGTTTGGGCGCGTGCATTGATAAGGTCGTCGAAGGATCTGATTGGAAGAATAAGTTCTCAGGGGTGTCAGAACCCAGAGCGGTAGCGACGGGATCAAGTGATCTTACGGCTGTGATTGATCCGGTCGCTACCGCTCGCGGTTCTGTAACGCGCAAGCTACCTTACGGGAAGGGCATCGGCATTGCTTGTTCGTCCTACATCTGCGGCGCCGGGTTGCCGATTTATTGGAACAATATGCCGCAGTCCGGTGTGCAGCTGCGGCTCGATCGCCAGGGTGGCGTTTGCGTGATGTGTGGTTCGACCGACATCGGGCAGGGGTCCGATTCGATCCTTGCTTACATTGTCGCGGAAATTCTCGGCATTGATCCGTTCGATATTCGCGTGGTCACAGCTGACACTGATCTGACGCCGGTTGATCTCGGCAGTTATTCGAGCCGCGTAACCCTGATGACCGGCAATGCGGCGATTCAAGCAGCCGAGCGAGCAAGAGAACTGCTGACGATCGCAGTTGCGGAAAAGCTCAACGTGCCAATTGAAAACATCTCGTTCGCCGAGCGCCGAGCGTTCGACGTTGAGAATCCTGACGTGGGCGTTTCCTTCGCTGAAGCGGTCGTACTGGCAGAGTCAAAGTTCGGGACGATTGGAACTGTTGGTTCGTACACGCCGCCCCGTTCGCCGGGCAAATATAAAGGCGCCGGCGTTGGCCCATCGCCGGCCTACAGCTATTCGGCGGCCGTAGCCGAAGTTGATGTCGACGCGGACACGGGGCTGATCACAGTCGAGCGCATCTGGATCGCGCACGACGTCGGTAAATCAATTAATCCAGTGCTGGTGATGGGCCAGGTTGAAGGCAGTGTTTACATGGGCCTCGGCGAAATCCTGATGGAAGAGATGACTTATCGAGCGAATCGAAATGTCGTGCATAAGATCCCGTCAATGCTGGAGTATAAGAGTCCAACGACGATGGAAATGTGCGACGTGAAAACCTTCCTGATCGAAGATCCTGATCCGAATGGTCCATTTGGAGCCAAGGAGGTAGGCCAGGGTCCGCTGCTTCCGGTTCTGCCGGCAGTCGCGAACGCTGTATATAATGCAGTTGGCATCCGCATCGACGAAGTTCCGATTACGCCCGAAAAAGTTTTGAAAGCTCTACGCGAAAAATCAAAAGGGCGCAATGGACGTTACGGCCCGGAATCAATTCCGACCGTCGAGTGGCCTGAGCCCTTGCGCGTGCTTACGCCAGATGAGGGCGGCGACGGACGTGAGCTGCCGCGAGTAGCGGTCCACTCTTAAACCTATGAAACGATTTCTACCATTTCTGATTATTCTGGTTGTACTCGGCGGCGCATTGGGTGTATCGCTGAAACTATGGAAGAGCCGTAGTGCGCCCAATACAAATGCGGAACCTACATTCGCCACGAATTTACTGGGGGCGGCGCCGGCGAACAACGGCACTGATCCAAATCAAGCAAATCAGAATTCTGCGGGACTAACGAGACCGAATGTCAAAGTCAGTTCACCCGTAGTGCTCGAAGAATATGGTGACTATCAATGTCCTCCATGCGGCCAGCTTTATCCTGACTTGAAACAGATCGAAAAGGAGTACGGCAATCAGGTTCAGATCGTCTTTCATCATTTTCCGCTGATGAAAATTCATAAGAATGCTTTAGTTGCTGCGCACGCGGCTGAAGCGGCGCACAACCAAAAGAAGTTTTGGGAGATGCACGACTTGCTCTATCGAAATCAGAAGGAGTGGTCCGACCTCGCTGATCCGCGACCTACGTTCCTTTCCTATGCGAAGCAATTAGGTCTGAACATCGATATGTTCAATCGCGACCTCGAAAGCAATCAGATCGACCAAAAAATCACCGCCGACATTCAGCGCGGTACCGCCCAGGGCGTGACTGGCACGCCCACAGTTTTTCTCGACACACACCTGTTGAGATACGAGGCGACGAACCTCGAGGGTCTTCGCCGGGGCATAAACATTCTGCTTGAGCGAAAGGCTGCCTCCTAAACCGGCCGCCTATAACTTGTTGGTTTCCGCCACTTAAACTTCGTGAGCTCAGGTTGTTGTTGACATGTCGTACACATGTCTTTATAGTTTCGTACCCGTAGGTCGTCTTTGGTGCTAGCTTCGGCGTCACCCCCCGCATCAAATCGACGGATTGCCGATGTTCAAGCTTAGACGCCTCGAAATCACGGGCTTCAAGTCCTTTGCGGACCATACTGACCTCATCTTCACTGGTGATGGAATAACGAGCATTGTCGGGCCGAATGGCTGCGGCAAGAGCAATGTTGCCGACGCGATTGCCTGGGTTTTGGGCGAACAGCGCGTGAAGCATCTGCGCGGCGGAGAGATGAAAGATGTCATCTTTCAGGGCTCGCGCAATCGTCCGCCAGGCGGAATGGCTGAAGTCGTCCTGCATCTGGTTCGCGATGAGATCATCGAGAGCGAGCCGGACATCGAAGACATCGACTCGACCCTCGAACAGATCGACGAGCAAAGCTCGGCTTTTGAGGAAGTCACGGCCGTGTCAGAATCGGGAGCGGTAGCGACCAGATCAGAAGCGAACTCTTCAGCTCCGAGCGATGTTCCAGCAGCGGAAGCAGTGGCGATCGGATCAGAAGCTCAAGTTGGGTCCACCGATCTTATTGCTGCAGCTCCGGATTCTGACACCACGCCCGACTCAAAAATCAAAACAACTCATCATCGTCATTGGCGCCAGCGTCGCAGCATCGCGCTCGATTTCGCGCCGGGCGAAGCCGTCTCAGTAACGCGACGTCTCTATCGTTCGGGCGAGAGTGAATATCTACTCAATGATCGTCCGTGTCGCCTGCGCGACATTCAGGATCTGTTCTCAGGTACCGGATTGGCGGGCGGTCACTACGCGATTATTGAACAGGGGCGCATCGGGCAAATTCTCTCAGCCAAGCCGATGGACCGCCGCACCATCATTGAAGAGGCCGCCGGCATCACCAAGTTTCGCGTGCGCCAACGGGCCGCCGAAGCCCGTCTCGAATCTGCACGCGGAAATCTCAGTCGCATCTCTGACATCATTTCGGAAATTGAGCGGCAGGTGAACAGCCTTCGCCGGCAGGCTGCCAAGGCGCGCCGTTATCGCATTCTGCGCGAAGAGTTACGTGAGCTGCTGCGACATGTTTACGTCGCGGAGGATCGCAGTCTCGCCAGCTTGCTCGAAGAGACCCAGGCGCAATTGGACAGGGCTACAGAAGAGGAGAGGCGGCTCGCGGCTGAACTGGCGGAGCGCGAAGAGAGTGGTCGCGCCGCAACTCACAATGCCCGGGCGCTCGAGGATGAGCTGTCCCAGGTGCGTGCGGCGGCCGCTGACGCGGCGTTGCAGCGTGATCGGCGGCTGCGCGAACGCGTCTATCAGCAAGCGCAGATTGAGAGCCTCGGCAATCGACGGGCGGAAATTGAGATAGAAGTCGAGGCGTTGAGCGCGCGGATGGTCGACATTGATACCGAACTGGAACGGTTGCGCGCGATTGATGCCCAGCTTACTACTGAGAATGATCAGACGGTTTCGGTGCTGCGCGAAGCTGAAGATGCGCACGCGCGGAAACTGGCAATCATCGCAAACGGTGAAAACGAGATCGACTCGGTACGGTCTGAGTTGCTTAGGCATACCGCCGCCGCCGAGCGACTGAATGAGCTGGTAAGGCAGCTGGAAAATAGCTTCGAGAAATTGGCCCAGCAGGCCGAAGGGTTGTCGCGCGAAGCAGAGCGCGCAGCCGCCGCCCACGCTGAGAGGAGCGGGGAGGCTGTTAAGCTCAACGAACAAATAACTACGGCGCGCGAGAAATTATCGCGGCTGATGGCTGAACGCGAAGCTGCCGTCAAAGCCGTTGTCGAGGGGCACGAACGAGTTTCTGACAGCGATGCAGAACTCACGCGGGTCCGCGACGATCATTCGCGCGCGCTTCACCGGCGGGAAAGTTTCAAGGAGCTCGACGAGCGGCGGGCGCACTATTCTCTCGCCGTGCAGGAGGCCTTCTCAGCTAATGAGCGTGAGGACTTCCATCTGATCGGCACGCTCGCTGACAGTATTCAGGTTGATGCTCGCTGGGAACGCGCAGTCGAAGGCGTGTTCGGGTCGTCTTTGCAATCGATTCTGGTGGCGACGCCCAATGATGCGATCCGGGCTGCGTCGTGGCTGAAAAATAATCAGGCGGGTCGCGCGAATTTTCTCGTGACGGGACTGCATGGCGGCAGCGACGAGATTGATGTCGACATGTTGACGTTCACCAGCTCGGCGCCCGCGGGCATGCAGCGTCAGGAGTACGCGCCCGTCGGCATCGATGGACCACGCATCGCCGACATCCTGAGTGCGCCGCGCGAGTTGTTATTGGTGCTCGAGCGCACCATGCCTGAAAGAATGAACGCGCGCGTCGTCGATACCCTCGACGACGCTACCGCGCTCTCGCTCGCGACCGGCGACATGTTCGTGACGACGGACGGCGACTGGGTCGCTGGTGGACAGTTCGTCAACGCGGGCAATGGCCGCGCTCTGGAAGAAGGCGCGGGCCTGCTGACCTTCAAACGCGAATTACGAGAACTGGAATGGCGGATCAGCAATCTCTCGGCCGAACTTGCGGTGGCTGAAGTAGCCGTGGGTGATGCGCGGTCGCGTCTCACCGGTTTGGAAGAGGCTGTGGTTTTGCTGAACGCGTCGATTGCCCGAGAAGAGCGCGAAGTGATGGCGCGCGAGATGACTGCCGAGACTTTGCGGCACGATATTGAACGCGCGCACCGGCACATGCGGGTGGTTGCCGACGACGCTGCGAGATTGGAGCAGGAACGCCGCGAGCTGGAAGAAAGCCGCGCCAGGACGATGGCCGAAGCTGAAACTGCCGAGTCGATGCGGCGGGCCGCCCACGAACGGATCGAGCAGACGACCAATGTTCTGGCAATGATCCGGCGCGATGCGGAAACTGAGACCGAGCTGCTCAACCACCAGCGAGAGCAGGCTGCGGCCGCTGCCGAGCGTCGCCGTTCGACCAGCGCTGATCTGCGACGGCTGGAGATTGAACGCGAAGATGTGGATGCCAGATTATCGCGGTATCGGCTGGAGCTTACCGAGGCCGCTCGCAAAACTAACGAGCTGACAGACTCGATCACGGAAATAGATCGGCTGGCAGCTGGCGTCTTTGAAGACAAAGCGCGCGAGGACGAACATATCGCGACGACCACCAGAGGTTTGGAACGCGCGCGCGCTGAAGCCGATGCCCTGGCGAACGAGTTGGCTGATCTGAATCGATCGGCGGCGGCGTCGCGCGATGCTCGCTCGGCCATTGAAGTGCAACGCGCAGAAGCAATGGCCCGCGTAAACTTTGTGCGCGAAAACTGCGCCCACGAACTCAATCAAAGTCTCGAGGACCTGGCCCGCGAAGTTTCACTCGAGCCGGAGTTCGATTTGGAAGCAGAGCGGGCGCGACTTGAAGATCTCCGCAACCGGCTGGAAAACTTTGGCGCCGTCAACATGATGGCGCTCGAAGAACTTACAGAAGCAGACGAGCGGCTAACCTTCCTGAGCACGCAACGAGAAGACATCACCAAAGGAATTGCGGCGACCGAAGAAGCGCTGCGCGAAATCAAACGGCGCTCGCGCGAGCGTTTCCGTGATGCGTTCGATAAGATCAATCAGAACTTCAGCGCTCTGTTCCTGGAATTGTTTGGTGGTGGCCGCGGCGAAATGAGTCTTATCGACGCCGATGACGAACTCGAATCCGGCATCGACATCGTCGCGCAGCCGCCCGGCAAGCGTCTGCAGAATATTTTGTTGCTCTCGGGTGGCGAAAAGGCGATGGCCGCGCTCGCGCTGGTGCTGGGAATATTTCACTATCGCCCGTCGCCGTTCTGCCTGCTCGATGAGGTTGACGCGCCGCTGGATGAAGCAAACATCGGCCGCTTCACCGACAAGGTTGTTTCCATGGCCGCCAACACCCAATTCATAGTCATTACGCACAATAAGCGCACAATGGAAACCGCGCGCGCGCTTTACGGCGTGACCATGCAGGAAGTCGGCGTGTCGAAACTCGTCTCCGTGAAATTCGAATAAATTCCCTCTCTCTCCTCGAGTGCCACGCGCATCTTGCTCGTGATCTACGGGCGGGACGCCCGTGCCACGTGCTTGGAATAGAAGACTAATGAGGGGTGGTGTCTTACTTTGCGGTTTTTCTTTGCGGCTCTGCGCCTTTGCGTGAAAAATGTTGTAGTAAAGAAGCAACCTCACGCAAAGACGCGAAGGCGCAAAGACACGCAAAGGCAAACCAAGATACTACTAATGAGGGAACCAACTTGCATTCTCCCTTTGTCATCTACAAAATAATTCGCGCTACTTAATGAATAGAGCTATCTACAGATTTCTTTCGCTTGCTTCATGCGTTCTGGTCATCTCGCTGAGTGCTTTGGCCCAGGACACGACGAAGCGCAATGACCGCCCGCCGGAGCAAGCCTCGCCGACCCCACAACACACAGAAGAGAAAAAGCAGCCCGTTGATGCGACTCGTTACACTTACGAATTCAACCAACCCAACTTTGTGGTCAGTCACATTCTGATCGAGCATGATGCGCTCGGCCGGGGAAATGTCACGTTTGTGCAGCGCACTGAGACACCGATTGTTGAGCCGATTGAAATATCGTCCGCGGCCGGAGGCAGGATTTTTGGCTTATGGACAGATTTGCGATTCCTGGATTCGAACGAGAATTATCAAGCCGCAAAGAACTTCGCGCACCTCGGAACATATAAGATCGGGATGAACGACGGCAAGCGCAAGCGTACGGCAGAATTCAACTGGAGCGATAACAAGACGGCGTGGGCGCTGGCGGCTGAATATCGCCGTGTCGCGGATCAGGCAATCTGGATTTTTGATGTGAAGCTCGCGCGTGAAATGCAACCGCTGAATACGCCGCAGCTCCTGACGGAACTGGAAAGTTACCTCACGCGCAACGAACTCTCTGATCCGCTTCAACTCGTGCCGCTGCTAAATGAGTTGAAGACCGACTATCACATCCCGCTAATCGCTCGCAATCATGCTGCTCGGATTTTGAAAAAGATCGAGAAGTGATTCTTTATCGACACATCTCACCGCAAAACTCAACCAAACGGTTCTCAGCCCAGAAGCGATCTTCGCCGGCGTTAGCTGACAGAAACGCCACGTGCCCGCCGCGTTCAGTCGCCATTAACAGCACATAAGGGTTTGCCGCAACGGACGGATCGCGGAGCGGGGCGAAGGGAATAAACGGATCGTCCTCAGCGTGAATGATCAGGGTGGGGATGCGAATGCGCCGAATTAGCGAAAGGGCGCTGGCTTTTGCGTAATAATCTCTGGCGTCCGCAAAACCAAACGCCGGCGCGATGAAATAGTCGTCAAACTGCTCAATGCTGTGGATGTCGCCCAAACCGGATATGTCGTAAAGATCAGGAAACAGTTTTGCCTTCCTCCTAAGGCGGTTCTTCAGACGCCTCAAAAAATCCTGGTGATAAATCCAATTACGACCTTGGGCCATGTGGCTCGTGCTGGCGCGCAGATCGACCGACGGCGAAACCGCGCAGACGCCCAACACTTCGGAAGGTGGATTGTCTCCGAACTCACCAGCGAGCTTCAGGACCATATTGCCACCCAAAGAGAATCCGGCGAGTAAGATCCGCGATAAATGATCGTTCTTGATTAGTTCGTCAATCACCACGTGCAAGTCAGCAGTCAATCCTCCATGATAAAGCGTCGGCGACAGATGCTCGGTCCCTCCGCAGTTGCGATAGTTCACGCGCACCACGTTAAAGCCGGTGCGGAAAGCCTTTTCAGCAGTCGATACCATGTAAGCAGACGCGGTCGAGCCCTCCATACCGTGCCACATCACCAGCGTCGGATGTTCCGCGCGATCTTGCTGCCAGCGGCAGTGGGCCAGCACCTGACTATCGGGTTCGACCTGAAAAAGCCGCTCTTCGTCGCCCGTTCGATCACTGGGCCGAAGCGGCCAGAGATAGGCAGCGAGCGTTTGCGTGTCACCGCGCTGGAAAACGCGATGTGGAACGAAGGCCTGGGATCTCAGTTTCTTAGTTAGCTGCTCGCGGAGGATCTTGATTGAGGTTTTGTCATACAACATTAACTTGAGAGTACGCTCTTACGCTCAGCACTCCAAGGCGGGTCCATCGTTAAGGTCTTTTGTTAAGGATGAGGTCAGTACCGGAAGCGGTAGCGACCGGGTAGACTGGGTAACAATCCTGGCAGTCGCGATTTTTTGCAATAAGCTGCGACCCGGTCGCTATCGCTCCCGGTACTGACTGCATAGCGCGTCGTACCGCAGACTAAAAACACGCGCATGGTAATCGCAATCAACTCGCGGGGCTCTTCTCTCACTTGAACGCAATGACGACATCAACCGTAAGTTTCTGCGGATCGGGCCTCTGTTGAATCTCGACGTTGGCATGAGTACTTGCGCGTGAACGCTGCATCAGCCCGCGCATGAATTCTCGCAGCGCGCCCTGACGGAATGCGTCGACGTAGGATTCGTCAAAAACCGCATTCGCTCCCAGCGTCCATTTTGATTTCAATTCATCTGCTTCGGCCGCAGTCAGTCCCGTAACAAGCAGGTTGCCCATGAAATAGCGCGGCCCCTCCGCGATGTTGAAGCGATAGGTGACGAGTGAAGCCGCATCGTCATACTCGATTGATTCTTTAATTGCCGGCGTCAGATAACCGCGTCGACCATAAGCCTTGCCGATGTTCTTCAAGCCATTATCGATCTTGATTCCATCGGCAACCTCGCCGGGATTCATGCCCAGCGCCGGCGCCAGTTCCTCAATACCCAGCTTGTCATTACCGTCCCAGACGGACTTGGCCCAACGATAGGCCTGCCCCTCCTCTACCGGAATAGTCACGTTAACGCCACCGCCGCATTGCGGTGAAGTTTCCAGCGTGGCGGTGGGCTGTTGAAACTCGGCACGCAAGTGGCCGATGTGACGATAAAGAGGTAACAGATTAAGTGGCGCAAAGGTGGCAACGTCTTTTCGCGAGTAATCCATCTTGAAAAGCGGCTGCGAAGCTTTGACCAACTCAGCTTCACTAATCGCCGAGGCGCCGGGGAAATGCAGTGAGCACAGCGGAATCCGCGCGCCCTTTACCGTGTAAAGCAATTCCTGTTTGTCCTTTGATACGTAAGGAAGGTAATCGACCTGGCCGGCGATGTTCTTCGAAGTTAGCAAGCGTTGCAGTGCCGCGGCGATTTTGTCCGCGGTTTCACCGGAGGCCGGCGCCGTGCCGTTAAAGAAAGGAACGTCTTTGCGAATAGCCGCGACGATTTCATCATCCGTAAACCAGACGAAATTCTCGAAAGTCACCGGCAGGCTGATCGCTGATTCCTCGACTTCGAAGGTCACGGTCGCTTGATTGCCCGGGCTGCTGCGCACCCGATAACCCAGCTTCCGAAAGAGTCCCGACTTCAATAGCTCTCCCGCTGCCGCATCCAGAATATTTGGATCGATAATTTGACCAATCTTGAGGCCGCTCATCACGACGACTTGGTCTCGGGTCAGCCGTTTGAGGCCGACGAATTCCAGCCGGCTCAGAGTTTGGCGTTGCTGGGCGGCGACTGGCAGCATGAATAGCGCGAGCAGCAGGACAACTCCTGCGCTGACCGCGCCGCTAAATGGAATCGCGGGGCGCGTCTTGATTAAGGTTTGCTTAAGTGTCTTCACGTTATACTTATGATGAATTCTATCTTGAAGTGGTTTGACCATGAAAGGCACGCGCAAACAAAATAAACGTGCGGCCGGGATTAGCCGTCGCGAAGTGATCGTCTCAGAATGGCGTCGCCTGGGCGCGGCGTCCATCGGCACAGATGAATTGCTTCGAATTCAGCAGGCGATCGGGGAAGCCTTCGGCGAAGATGCTATCGAGAGTCCGGCCACAATCGCCCGGGAACTCGCGCACGAAGGCGGGGAGTTGCGGCATCCGGAAATAATCGAATGCGACGCGCGCTGGCGCGAAGCTCAAATTGAAAGCGAGGCCCGCAAACTAGATGGTCTTCAGGCCTTCTTCGAAGTAGAGCCGCTGAGCCTCAAGAAAGCCGAAGCGTTGATCAAGAAACTGGAAAAGCTGAGAAAGCAATCCGAACGCACTGGTGATCGGACTTCTTTGCTGGGCCTGCGCGACCTGGCCGTCAAGGCCAGATTAGCTGCCCACTCACTCGCGCAGAATCGCGCTCTTGATCAAATCGGACGCGCTGAACAGTCTGAGATTGCGGAATGGCTGGCCGTATGGATTCAGACACCCAAGCTCTTCGGTGAGTGGCTTGAGTTGCGCCGGCGCGCGCCGGAATTTCGTAACAAGTTCGCCACGGAAAAAGATCGCTGAATCCTTCGCAGTCTT
>QHXH01000645.1 GCA_003222855.1 Acidobacteriota bacterium | reverse complement strand
CTTGAGTCCGTATGGTAGGTGTCGATATCCATCTTCACTCTTGGAAGTTACCTCGCACGTTCGGCGCTGATACTAATTTGTATGGCGATTGATCCGCGGGCATTGCCCCGGCTATCACACCTCGCGCCTTCAGCGTGAACACCAGAACACCGGTTCGCTTAATCGTTGCCGAAGTCGAACTGCGCCTACTTCAGTTCTTGGTTCAGAATTCTTGCCAGGCGAGCGCCGGCCAGGGCTACGCGTTTATCCGCAACTTGCTTAGCAGTTGTGCGGTAGGTATCGGTTATTGTGAATGGCCCGGCGCCTAGTCCAATTGGAGGGACATACACAAACTGCTTGGCATCATTAACACTTTCGATTAGCCAATGGGCCACGAGCAGGTCGTCGGCGAGGCCCTGGTCGGCCATGGGCAGGTTCTTACCCACATTGATAGCGTCGAGCGGATCGTCGCTGTCACCGGGCAAGCCGTCCCAAAACGCGTGCAGTTCATCTTTGCAGGGCGGACTGCAGAGCTTCACGAAGTTCCCCCCAGCATCACCGTTTTTTTGCGTCGCGCCGAAACGCGTGACGCAATGCAATGGCTGATGGATATCACCAACGAGGTGAAGCAGCCAGGACAAATCGTAAGACTTCAATGCGTTTGACTTATTTGAAGCCAGCACCAAACGGAATGCGGCAATTTGAGTCTCGGCATTCGGCTTAGGAATCTTATTCGGGAACGCCGTGCCATCTTGTGAAAATGGCGTGTCAATAAAGTGCCAGTACTTATGCAGGAAGTGGTCCTGGTAACCTATGTTCCGGCTATTCGAAGCTTTTCCGTCAGGAACGTCCCCGTTCTTCGTGTCATTCTTGTAGATGTTCTTGAGCTTCTTGATCCGATCAGGCCAAGTAGCGGCGATCATGAAGATCATCATGCGTCGATCTTCTTTCGACGCATTTTGCGGAATGAGCTTCAGCCAGTTTTTTCGATCCGGATTCAAACGCAGAAGCGCGTCTACGCGATCCTTTTTCTCCGGCGTTAATTGTTGGTAGGCAACGTAAGCTACCGCCATATGGCCGAGATTGAACCAGCCATACGAAGGCACGCTACAGACAAGTATCAACAGCAGCGAGCATGCGATTAATCGATGTAGTCTTTTCATCTCAAAGTCTCCATTCTTGCGGCGGGATCTAACAGCGATGGCAATATAGTTGCGGCAATTCCAACTGTCAATGGCGGCAGTCGAAAAGTCTATTCTCATTCGGGGCTACTTCGTTGGGCAATGATGCCGGCCGAACATTCCCGATCCTATGGCTTTCGTGCGCGAGTTGTGCGCTAACGGTACGGTCTAATTGATAGTCGCCACGGTTCGAATCTCTCGCAACCCACATAATCGGGACAGCATCTATAGATATTCGCCACAAGCGAATTCCCGGCACGCCTGAAATCTTCATAAAAACGAGTTAGGAGTTTTAGATGAGA
>QHXH01000326.1 GCA_003222855.1 Acidobacteriota bacterium | reverse complement strand
CTGGCAGTAATTGTAATCGCAATGAACCTGGTCAGCAGCGAACCGAGCTGGACCGCTCATGCAACGCTGTGGCTTCTGTATGATGCGCCGGTTTCGTTGATACTGCTGGCTTTTCTTAACCGCAGGATTCGGGCCGTCGGTCCGCTGGTGTTGATCTTTTTGATGGTGTCAGCGTTTGGGTCGCTCCTGATAATCTCACTGCTCGGCAGCTCGGAAGCAGCGATGCGCCTGGCCGCCAACCTGGGACCAGGTCCGGAGATCACTCTTATCGCTCTTAGCCTCCTTGGCTTCGCGCTGGCGGCGCCGATTGGCTGGTTAATGCTGCGTTGGATTCGTAAGCGTTACGATGCAAAGAAAACCAGCGACCAGACGATTGCGGTCGACGCGGTCTGGTTACTGTTTGGGGTCGTAATGTCGATCGAGCTGTCGCCAAACGGACTGTGGGCATTGTCCGGACTCTTCGCATTTCTGGTTTACAAGACCATCTCTTTGACCGGACTTCATTTCATTCGCAGCTCATCTGCCGACAACCGCAAGCTGCTGGTGCTGCGCGTCTTTGCTCTCGGCAAGCGCAGCCGGCGTTTGTTCCGCTGGTTGGCAACCTATTGGAGATATGCCGGCAGCGTGCAGCTGATTGCGGGAACCGATCTGGCAACGGAAAACCTGGAGCCTCATGAATTCCTCGATTTTCTCAGCGGCAAACTGGGCCGCAGTTTCATCATTGACCCTCCGACGCTCGATCGGAAGCTGGCAGAGATGGACGCGCGGCCTGATCATGACGGCCGCTTCCGAGTTAATGAATTCTTCTGTCACGACAACACCTGGCGGATGGTGCTTGATAGACTGATTAGTGATACTGATGTTGTCTTTATGGATCTGCGCGGCTTCTCCCGGCAAAATGGGGGCTGCATCTTTGAAATAAACGAGCTCATCAATGCCGTGTCGTTGGATCGCGTCCAGTTCGTTACCGACTCTACTACCGATGAACCATTTCTGGTCGAAAGCATTCGGCAATCGTGGCAACATATTCGAGGCACTTCGCCTAACGTTTTGAGTAAGTCGCCGCAGCTGCGAATGTTTAGATTGGACCATGCCAGCGGTGGAGAGTTGAAGACGCTATTGAGGGCGCTGGCTCAGGCTTCGGGGCAGTAGCCCGACCCTTAGGGGTGGGCGTGTATTTCCTGGCATCTTCCGTCGCGAGAGCGACCCCGCAAAGTAAGACGCCCTCCCTTACGGTCGGGCTACTGCCCCGTATCCGCAACAACTGAAGAATGACTCGCAACCGCATGGAAGCCTTCAGCGATGGCGTGATCGCGATCATCATCACGATCATGGTGCTCGAGTTGCGCGTGCCCGCAGGATCGACGCTAACGGTCCTGCGACCCATCACGCCGGTCTTTTTTAGTTATCTTCTCAGTTTTGTTTTTCTGGGAATTTACTGGAGCAACCATCATCACCTTTTGCAGGTCGTCGAGGACGTAAACGGCCGGGTGTTGTGGGCCAACCACGGTTCGATTGCCCTAATCAATCTATTCGCCTTTCTTCGAAAAGTATCCGGGGCGATAACGCAGGTTCAGCTTTTCTTTCGCCAACGTTGGATTCGCGATTTCGATCTTCATCGAACGAAAGCGGCCGTCATGTTGCTTGTTTGTTGAACTGTAGGCGATTAGATACTGCGATCTCAGTTCCTGCTCGATCTCCTGAAACGCGACGACCAGATCGCTGCTCTTTTTTGGATAGAACGCGCGACCGCCGGTTTTCTCTGCAATGTCATCGAGCACCTTCTTGTTGATGCCGTCGTATTTTTTGTCGCCAATGCCGATTGCATAGACGACCGTTTCGGCTTCGATTGCCTGATCGATTGCCGACGCGCGCGACAACCGGCTGCTGGTGTCCTGACCGTCTGTCAGCAGAATGATCGCGCGCCGCCGTTGCGTGTAGCTGCGGCCCAGAACATTTTTGCAAATCACGGCTATCGAATCCCAAATCGCCGTCGATCCTTCGCGGGGCGGACTTATCGTTCCCGGGCCGGAGACAATGCCGCCAATCGCAGGCGCTGCTCCGGTGTAAGCAGGAAAAGCAACTTCGACTGCTTCCAGCGCACGATAAATCGAAAGCACATCACGCGAGAGAGGTTGCTCGAGGTGCGCGTAGCCTTCGAACGGAATGATCGCCGCCTGATCTTTCTCTGAGCGAATGACGTTTTCGATGAAACTGCGCGCGGCGGCTTTTTCGTCCGGCAGCGTTCGCTCTTCCGAGATGCTCACGTCGATCACGAACGCTATCGCCAGCGGCCGATCGGTCTCGCGCTGAAAAGTGAAAATGGATTGCGGCACGCTGTCTTCAAGCACGCGAATGTCGCTCTGCTGAAGCGTGGTGATATAGCGATTGTTTTTGTCAGTCGCGGTAAACAGCAGATTGGTGAGGTCGGTTTCCGTGCGGAGCACCTCAATATCTCCAGCGGGAGGCGTTGCGGCAGGTGTGGGTCTTTGAGCGTTTGCCGTTAAGCTAAGGCCAGCGAGCAGCAAAAGGAGAGCATTGCAAATTGAGAATTGGAAATTGAAAAGTGCTGTCGGCATTGTCGAACGACCCTTCGCTGAAAACGTGAACAAGGATGTGTTCTTAGCCGGAATGAGCATGTCGCCCGAGTTACAGAACCGCGAGCGGTAGCGAGCGGGATAAGAACACAACTGGGCATTTCCGTTGAACCGCTTCGCGATTTGAAGGCCTTAACATGAACTAACCTTGAGTCTTTATCCCGCTCGCTATCGCTCGCGGTTCTGTAACAATTTTCAATTTGCAATTCAGAGGAGATCTGCGGAACCGGTACTTCCATTGTTAGTATGCTAACGAGCCGCGTCCGTTGCTTTTCACGCCGGCGGCTTCCTGAGCGATTTTGACGCCGACGCTGGCGCCGATGCGCGTCGCGCCTGCTTCGACCATCGCGCGCGCGTCATCGATGTTCTTGACGCCACCTGATGCTTTTACGCCAAGTTCCGGTCCTACCACTCGCCGCATCAACGCGATGTCGGCTACTGTCGCACCGCCTTTGGAAAATCCCGTGGAAGTCTTGACAAAGTCAGCGCCGGCATTCTTCGCGGCCTGACAAGCCCGCACTTTTTCATCATCAGTTAACAACGCGGTCTCGATAATCACTTTGCAAGTCACGTCGTATTCGTGCGCGACTTCGACCACCGATCGAATATCGTGCTCGACTAGACAATCATCACCGCTCTTGAGCGCGCCGACATTGATGACCATGTCGACTTCGCGCGCGCCGTCCATAATTGCGCGGCGCGCTTCGTAAGCTTTCACGTCCGGCAGGGTCGCGCCCAGCGGAAACCCTATCACCGTGCACACCGGAACGCCCGTGCCTTGCAGGTGACAGGCGCAGGCGCGCACCCAGGTGGGGTTCACACAAACGGACGCAAAATGATATTGCGCGGCTTCTTCGCACAGATGTTTGATTTCAGTTTGCGACGCGTCCGGCTTGAGCAGGGTGTGATCGATCAGGCTGGCCCAATCGCGCGCGGACGCAGTCTGGCCGAGAACCAATCCGATGCGTGCGGCGCCGGCGTCGACGACCCGATGCATGCGCTCAGGACAGCGATGAAAACACTCGGACGTGCAGCCACACATCTGCTCCTGATCGACGTGCTCGCCATTCAGGCGCGTGTAGATCACATCGGTGATCTGTTCGACAAGCTGTTCAAAATCGCCGTTGGATGAGTAGGGCATGCTGATTGGCGTGACAATAAATCACAACGCGAAAGTATTTTAGCACGGTGAGTTACGGAGTCAGTACCATCCGCGTTAGCCGGATGAGGTCAGTACCGGGAGCGGTAGCGACCGGGTAACAATCCTGGCAAGCTCGATTCTGCTGATAGGGGCGACCCAGTCGCTACCGCTTCCGGTACTGACTCCTTATCACACGAGACAGGTTACCTTTGATACTGCCGCTCAATCGCTTCTATCTTGCCGACGCGTTTGCGGTGGCGAGCTTCGGTGAGATCGGTCGCCAGCCAGGCGCGCACGATCTCGCGCATTTGATCGTTTGAAATTGTCTTGCTGCCGAGTGTCAGCACGTTTGCACCGTTATGCTCGCGAGAATTGCGCGCGACTTCGACGGAATAGCAGGCTGCGGCGCGCACGCCCGGCACTTTGTTGGCCGTCATCGCCGAGCCGACGCCGGCGCCGTCGATCACAATCCCCACGTCGACTGAGTGGTCAGCAACCGCGCGCGCGACCGCGTGAGCGAAGTCAGGATAATCAACCGCGCTTTCAGAATTAGTTCCAAAGTCGTTGACGCGGTGACCAAGTCCGGTGAGAAAGCTCTTCAGCTCTTCCTTCATCGCATAACCGCCGTGGTCGGCTCCGACGGCGACCGTTCGTTTCTGTGTTAGGCCAGTGCGCGGAACACGGCGAACAATCTCTATCCCGCGATCACTTACAATGTCCGCAGCCAGCGGTGTCAATCGCGCGCCTTCTGAGATTCGCAGTACCGCGCCCCGCTCCAGCCCTCGCACATCGTCTTCCGTAATAACGAGCTTCGCCGATTCATCACGCGTAACTGTCCCGCCGGCCGAACTGTTTAGAGTCGCGCTACTACCCGCCGAGCTCGTCGCCTGGCGGGGAGCCGATTCAGATTCCGCCGGCATCGTCTTGCTCAACACATCTCGCACCAGCGCGCGAACTCGATCTCTGGTTGCTTCGTCAGCCATTTTGGAATGTGGCACAGACTTCAGTCTGTGACGTGTATTGTTGCACTCAAACACAGACTAAAGTCTGTGCCACTATGCCAGCGACTCGTCCCTCAAATCCAACAATCGGCCGGCGGCGGCCACGACTTTCCCATTTTTCAACTTGAAATCAACTCGACCCACATAGATGCCGCTTTTGCCGACCTGGAAGATGATCGTGTCTTTACCTTCCGGATTTTTTTGCAGCACAGGTTTTTCCATGAACGTATGGGTGTGCCCACTGGCGATAAAATCGATCCCGCTCACTTGCGCGGCCACCTGTGTATCGCCAATCTCGCCGTGTTGCGGATTCGCGTAATAACCAAGATGCGACATCCCAACTACCAACTGGCATTTCTCTTGTTCGCGCAGCAGGCGCACCACGCCGCGACTCATCTGCACGGGATCGAGATACTTAACACCTTTGAAATTGTCCGGCGTAATCAGATTGTCCGGACTGATTCCCAAACCAAAAAGTCCAATGCGCACATTGCCGAGCGTGCGCACGACATATGGCTTGACACGCGTTTCCAGAGGCGTGCCGCGAAAATCGTAATTCGCCGAGACGAAATCAAAGTTCGCAAACTTCATCGCCGAAACCAGACCTGCGACGCCGTTATCAAAATCATGATTGCCGATCGTGCCGACATCGTATCCAATCAGCGACATCGCCTTGTACTCGACTTCGCCTTTATAGAAGTTGAAGTAGGGCGTCCCTTGAAATACGTCCCCCGCATCAATCAGCAGCGTGTTCGGATTTTCCTTTCGCACGCGCTTAACCAGCGTCGCGCGCCGCGCAACGCCGCCTTTGCCGCCATATTGCTTGTCGCTGTTATCGATCGGATCGATCTGCGAATGGGTATCGTTGGTATGAAGAATCGTAATCAGCGTTTCGCCGGCCGCCACTTCGAGGAGCGGCTCAGCAAGCGCGGACCAGGCACCGTTTTGTATCAAACTTGACGCGGCCCCCGGCAAAGCGAGTGCGGCGCCGCCAACCAGCGAACTCTTCAAGAACAATCGGCGGGTTATCATTGGCGTGCCTCTGGCGGGTTAGCAGCCGTGCTCTTGTCCAACGTAAATCGATTGTCGAGGTTTGACTTGATATCGCGGCCGGCGGCCGTTTCCGCCTTCACGTAATGAATGATCGCGTCACGTATGGTCAGGCCCAACGGCTCGATTTTTTTCGCCTGGCTCAACACTGAGTAATTGCCTTCAGTTTCGGAAGGAACGGTCGAACTACGCTTCCACAGATAATCGATGGAAACGACTTTATAAATCGCGGCCGGATCGATCTCCTTCTCCTGGCCATCGATCAACAGTGTCGCGCCGGCAAGTTGCGGCCGGTTATTAGGATCGATCACATACTTGATGTGCGCGCCCGCCTGCGCATCGCGATGCGAGACGACCTGCTTCAGCACAGCCAGCACCTGGGCGCCGGTCAGGTCGAATTCGACCAACGCATTTTCAAACGGCAGTAATTCGAAAATGTCTCGCTGTTTCAGCTCGCCTTCAGAAATCGCGGCCTTGCGCAGCCCGCCTGCGTTAGTAACCGCCAACACGACTGAGCTGCCCAGTTTCGCCCGCGCTTCAGTGAGAATTCCGTCGGTAACAAAATTGCCGAGCGAACCCGCGCCCACGCCGCCTTTGCGCAATTCGCCTCGCAGATGGCCTATCACGTTGTCAAGCTCACGAACCCTCGGCGCGTAACCGGCCAACATCTTATCGACGGCTGTATCATCAGAGATCGAAGCATCAATCAGCGTTTCGGTGACGCGGGCGTGAATATCCGCGCCGCCAGTTTGTGCCGGAGAAGCTTGCGGCTTCGCGGCCGGCTGAGTAAACGCCGGCGCAGCGCCCGCGAACACCAGCATCAGCAGTAAAAGGAGTTGCGGCCAGCGGTTGCCAGAGTGTTTTTTGGTAAATGCTTTCATCGTAAACTGTCGTGGACAATTGTCGTCTTGAAAAATATAACAGGCCGGCGATCACTTATGATTGACCTGCGACGGAGAGCTTCAATAGTATCTCGCAGCAACGACGAGCGCGCAATCTACAGTCGTCAGTCGTCAGATATTCAGTAGTCAGCTTTTGCACAAAAAGTAATTAGTTCGTCCGCGCAGCGGACGATTGATAATAGCCCAGCAGTTCACTGCTGGGGGAGGCGGAGCGAATAGGATGTAGTCCGCAAAAGCGGACGGCTGAGGAGAACGCCGACTGATCCGTTTCAGCCGTCCGTTTCACGGACTTGATTTGGTGGAGCATCCCATTCCCAGCGATAAATCGCTGGGCTATTTTCGAATCGTCCGCTAACGCGGACGTTGGATTAAGTACTTTTTGTGCAAAGCCTCAGTAGTCACATGTAAACCTGATTACACTTGAAGTGCTACTGACAACTGACCACCGACTACTGACAACTAACTACTTCTTTTGAAGGGAAACACAAATAGTGGCAACATCAGAAGCACGAATCATGTCTGAGTTCAGCAATCCGAACCTTGAAGTCTTAATCAGTTCCGAGGAGATCCAACAGCGCATTAAACAGATGGGCGCCGATGTCGCGCGCGATTACGCGGGACTGAACCCTCTCTTGATCGGCGTGCTGAAGGGCGCCTGCATTTTCCTGAGCGATTTGATGAGAGCGGCTGATATTCCGCTCGGTCTTGAATTCATCGCGATATCAAGTTATGGCGCGAGCATGCGCACCTCAGGCGAAGTTCGCATCCTTAAGGATCTGGACGTGGCCATCGAAGGCCGGCACATCCTCGTCGTTGAAGATATCGTCGACACCGGACTGACACTGAGTTATCTGCTGGCCAATTTGAAATCACGCGGCGCGGCGAGCGTGAAGCTGGCGGCCTTGCTGGATAAATTTGAACGACGTGAGAAAGAAGTCCCGATCGATTATCTGGGTTTTCCGATTCCTGACAAATTTGTGGTCGGATACGGATTGGATTTTGCTGAGCGCTATCGGAACCTCCCGTTCATCGCCGTGGTAAGGGATCCGGAGGTGTAAGTGAAAACGCGTAAGCACCCCGGCAGCGCTCTGGCTTCTGAACCACGCTAATCACGCGAGCAGAAATGGATTCCAGTCTTCTCCCAGAACCGCGAACCCGAAGCCGGCGCGAAAATCCGGATTACCCGCGCTTCACTTCGTGCATAGTCAAATGTTCGAGTAAGACCCGAATGAGATGAGAGAACTCAAAGACAGTTTCATAGTCCTTGAGCTGGTGCTGATCGGTTTCCAGGTGATCATTTGGGTCTCGCTCCTGGTTCTCGCAGTTTTCGGTTTCCAGTGGATCCATCTCGACGCGCTCAAACAATGGAGTACGGAAATCTCAGTCGCTCTGGTTGGAGTTGCCTACATGTTTGGCTTGATCTTCGACAAGGCGGTCGGCAGCTTGCCCTACCGTTGGATAGTCGGCGGTCCGCGCACTCCGTCGGAAGATTCACCCAACCCTTTGGCGATGCGTGTGGAAATCCTAACAGCCAACCCGGAAGTGTATGAAGCTCTCGAGCGCCGAATAAATCAGCATCGGTTGGTCCGCGCGACGGTTTTCAACCTGGCCTTCATCTCACTCTCCGCGTTGACCTTCCTCATGACCAGACTAGGCTTTAGTGTGCGCCTGTTCATTGCTTTTCTGGGGCTGTCGATGGTGTTTGTGGGATTTGCTCTCTTCACCGGAAAGCGATCAGCGCAAAACCTTTACTTTGAATTGCATCAAGCGTACCGGACGATTACCGGATCGACGCCGCCCCCTCTTCCGGGCAAGAAAGAAGAACTATGATCACCCTCGCCGTCGCAAGGTTTAAGCGAAAGACCAACCCGGGAGAGCCCGCGAATTAAGCCCTAGAATTGCTTACCGTAATACACAAACAGCGCGTTCTTTCCGCGGCCATGATTCGCGATCGCGTAGCCGGTGGTGAGCGCCGTGCTCTTCGACGTAGCGATCGAGATCCCGGGACTCACATAACCAAACCGGTTATCACCGCTGAACCAGTCAGCCAGAAAAGAAACTTGCTTTGTCAGAGGCTGTTCGTAACCGGCGATCGCGCCGGCCTTCGTGTGCTCATCTGATGCCGCGCCCA
>QHXH01000325.1 GCA_003222855.1 Acidobacteriota bacterium | reverse complement strand
GGAGATGATACGGTAACCACCATTCCACTCCCATTCTCGTACAGCTTGTACGATCAGACCTTCACCTCGATCAATCTGTCGTCCAATGGCAATGCCCAGTTCACGACCACTGATACGACCTTCACCAACCAATGCCTGCCGTGGCTAACGCACAACTACACCATCTTCCCGTACTGGGACGACCTGTATTTGGTGAATAGTGGGTTCGGCATATTCACATCGATAAGTGGTACTGCTCCCAACCGCATCTTCAACATCGAATGGCGGTCACAGTACTTCCCTGGGAGCGGCAGTGCCAACTTCGAGCTGAGGTTGTATGAGGGGCAGACACGCTTTGACGTGATCTATGGCACGGTGACTAATGGCAACAGCTCGGCTACTGCGGGAGTGCAGAAGAACGACACCGCCTTTGATCAGTACTTCTGCAACGGCTCAGGTGGTGGCGCTACTGGGGGACAAAGCTACATCCTGACACCTTGCAGTCCTTCGCCGACGCCAACGTCCAGCCCAAGCCCAACAGCGACAGCCACAGCTACAGCTACTCCAACAGCCACAGCGACGGCGACAATTCCGCCTAGCCCAACACCTACGGCCACAGCTACGGCTACTCCAACTCCAACGCCGACGCCCACACCGAGGCCTCGTCCCACACCAAGGCCTCGCCCAACCCCTGCGCCACATTAGTGATTGCTGACTAGTAAATCGTGACTTGGGAACTCGCGAGGCAACTCGCGAGTTCCCCAAGTCGCCGAAGGTGCGAATGTCAGCCCCGAAAGCTTTCGGGGATTCTTTGCGAACGCGTGGCGCCGCCTTCGCGTCACTCCGGCGTGCTGAGGGACAACGCGTTCCACCTGCGTGCGTCGCTAGGGCTCGACGACTATCGAATACCCGAATCGCAATCCCACTGGACCTTTGTCATCTTGCCCGGCGCAACATCAACTTCAAATGGGCCAAAATGGCCAATGCTGCTTTTCCTTCCCTTTATGGAAACTTTGTAGTGTCCGGGCGGCACCGAAGTCCGAAAGCGTCCCTCGTCATCAGTGGTGAATGATGTCACCTCTCCCGTTTGGTTTTCCACGGCGAACGCCGTGTTCGCGAGTGGCTTCGAACCGGGGCTATCAGCTCTGACCGGCCCGGGCTGAGTCGGGCTAATCGTAATGACGCCTTCGATGCCTGTTTCCGAAGTGGACGGAGTTTGCCCGGCAGAAATGCAAGCAGCCATAACCACAAATCCCAAAGTGATCAGGAATCTTCGGAAACGCATTGGCCAATTTACTCCGATTTGGGGACCTCGACTGACAGTATAGCAAAAAAAATGGCTGCCCGCGAATCACGCGAATTAACGCGAATGGATTATATCCACCTGCCTTTATATTCGCGTCTATTCGCGTGATTCGCGGGGAAGTCTTCTCGCTGTTCGCATGCATTCGTGTTCATTCGCGGTTAAGCTAGGTCGGCCACTTGACGACTCCTTTGTTGCGTCGAAAATTCTCCGCTCGTCTCGTCCATGAAACGCTATTTGCCTTTTGTAATTGTCGCCGGGGTCGCGTTAGCCGCGCTGGGAAGCGGAGCGATGCTCTATCGGGCGAACCGAGCGCTGCTCCGGCCTATTCCTGAAAGCAATGTCTCCTCGGCAACGACCGGCGCCGAATCACCGCACATTCGCGGCAATCCCGATGCCCCGGTGACGATTGAAGAGTTTGGCGATTTTCAGTGCCCGCCCTGCAGCACCTTCGCTGCTTTTGGTGAAGAGCTCCTGAAAGAGTACGATTCGCGCGTGCGCATTGTCTTTCGGAATTTCCCGCTCCCGCTTCACGAGCACGCGCGCGAGGCGGCGCTAGCCGCAGAAGCCGCAGGACTGCAAGGCCGTTTCTGGGAGATGCACGACGTGCTGTATCGAGAACAAGTGTTCTGGAGTTATGCTCCGAATGCGCGAGAATTGTTCGAATCCTATGCCGGAACGATCGGGCTCAATCTTGATCAGTTCAGAAAGGACATGGACAGCGAAAAAGCCAAAGAACGAATCGATTCCGATCATGCCCGCGGCGACTCCCTGGGAGTAAAGCTTACGCCAACGCTGTTCATTAATAATCAGCCGGTGGAGCCAAAAGACAAAAATCCGGAAGGCGTACGCGCCACGATCAATGCCGCGCTTGAGGGAAAACCGCAGGCATGATTTTTTGCAAGTGCCCACGAATCACGCGAATCGACGCAAATAAGAGATGACAGAAATCATTTGCAAAACCGAGAGCTATGCGATCATCGGCGCTTGCTTCGAGGTGTACAACGAGAAGGACTGTCGATTTCTCGAACCGGTTTATCAGGAGTGCTTGGGCATCGAGTTTGAATACCAACGGATTCCAGCGATCGCTAAACCATCGCTCGCCGTTAGCTATCATGGTCGGATATTGAAGCAAACCTACGAGCCCGGTTACGTCTGTTTCGAGAAAATAATCGTCGAATTAAAAGCCGTCTCCGGATTAACCGATGAGCATCGCGCCCAGCTGTTAAATTATCTGCATGCGACCGGTTTCGAGCTTGGCCTATTAGTGAATTTCCGCCACTACCCTAAGCTCGAATACGAACGCATCATAAAGACACAACACATCCAGCCGAAAATGGACCATGCCGATGTTTCCCTTTGATCGATTCGCGTCAATTCGCGTGATTCGCGGGCTCATCCGATGACTGTATCGCGATTTCGCACGATCCTTTATATTGTCGCCGCGATCGTTGCACTGGCCGGCCTGGCGGATGCAACTTATTTGAGCGTGCAGGCATTAACTGGCGAGACGCTCAGCTGCGGAGGATCGCCAGATTGTTTCCGGGTATTGGGAAGCTCGTATGCAAAGGTGGGCGGCATTCCGGTGGCCCTGCTTGGCGCGCTGGCCTACTTCAGTGTATTTACCTTCGCCACGTTCGCGGCGTTTGGCTACGCGCGCGCGCGAACACCTCTGATTCCGATTATCGGCGCGATGTTTCTGGCCACCCTTTGGTTTTTGTATGTGCAGGCCTTTGTGCTGCACGCCTACTGCCGCTATTGCTTGTTCTCGGCGGCAATCACATTTCTGCTTGCCGGGCTGGTGATTGCTGTGCCCTCTTCGCATGAGGAATAAGGCTGGCGACTCATAAGAGGTCGCACTCTCCGCAATGCGGATTCTCGTTATCGAGGACGAAAAGAAAACAGCGGCTTTCCTGTCCAAAGGACTGCGTGAAGCCGGTTTCGCGGTGGATCTTGCGCGCGATGGCGAGACCGGCTTGGAGCAAGCGCGCGCCACCAGGTTTGATCTTCTAATCGTCGATATCATGCTGCCATACAAGGACGGCTGGGAAGTGGTCGCGGAACTCCGCCGCGATGGAGTTCGCACGCCGATTCTTTTTCTTACTGCCCGCGACAGTGTGCGCGACCGTGTGAAAGGACTCGAGTTGGGCGCAGACGATTATCTGGTCAAGCCCTTCGCGTTTTCGGAATTGCTCGCCCGAGTGCGTTCGGTATCGCGGCGCGCTCCTCAGCGACAAGCAGAACATTTGCGCATCGATGATTTAGAAATCGACATGCGACGGCACAAGGCAACGCGTTCTGGCCTCGCGCTAAATCTCACGCCAAAGGAATTTCTCTTGCTCGCTCATCTGGTTCGCTCGGCTGGCGAAGTGGTATCGCGCGCTGAGATTGCAGAACACGTGTGGGGCATCGGATTCAAAACTGACACCAACGTGGTTGATGTCGTTGTGCGCCGCTTGCGCGCAAAGGTGGACGATCCGTTCAAGAACAAACTAATACACACCATCCGGGGCGTTGGTTATGTTTTCAAAGCGCACTGAATGGCGCTCCATCGCCTGGCAGCTTATTTTGCTTTTCACGGTGGCGACATCGCTCTTACTCGCCAGCGGGCTTGGGGTGGTTTATTTGCTCGTTGTTCGACACGCATTCGCCGAAGACAATGCCGTTCTGACGGACAAGATCTCGGCTTTGAGCGCGGACCTTCACGAGAGCGGCCCCAATATCTTCGCCGAAGAATTGAAAGGCCGCCACGCAGGCGAGCAAGCCGCTTATTTTATCAGGCTGCTCGATTCGCAAGGTCTCACGTACGCAGAAACGCCCGGAATGGATCGGTCGCTTCCGCCAGAGATTTTTCCGTCGCCCCAAAAATCAGCGTCGGCTGTTCGCAACGTAAAGGATTATCGCAGAGGGGCGAAACTGTTTTCGGTGGTCGCGTTGAATGAAGAATCTGGCGGCCAGGCTTACACCCTTCAGGTGGCGCAGGACCGGTCAAGTGACGAGCGAGTTGAAAGGAACTTCGCAGTCTTGTTCATCATAGTCCTCTCAGGCAGTGTTCTGGCCTCGGGTTTCATCGCAGTCACGGTCACCAAACGCGGCTTGCGACCGCTCGGAGAAATGACGCGGTCGCTTGGGCGCATAGGACCGACTCACCTGAAGGAGCGAGTGGCCCCGGCTGACTGGCCGAGGGAGCTTCAACCCCTCGCCATCGCTTTCGATGATATGCTCAAGCGGCTGGACGATTCCTTTACGCGGCTCTCTCAATTTTCCGCCGACCTCGCGCACGAGCTGCGGACGCCCGTTGCCAATATGCTGGGCGAAGCACAGGTTGCTCTGACGCGGGAGCGCACTGCTGCCGAGTATCGCGAGACACTGGAATCCACCATCGCTGAATGTGAACGACTCTCCAGAATCGTGGATAACTTGCTTTTTGTCGCGCGGGTGGATGCATCGCGCGAGCCGATCGCGCGAAAACGATTCGATGCGCGCGCGGCAGTGGAGAAAATTGCGGCGTTTTATCAAACGATCGCGGACGATCGTCACGTCACAATCAGTTGCATCGGCGACGGACAAATTTATGCCGACCCCGACTTATTCGAGCGCGCCGTGGGAAATTTGCTCGACAATGCGCTCCGCTTCACTCCCGAGAACGGTTCAATTCAAATCACGCTTTCCGACCACGACGCCGATTTCGAAGTCGCAGTCAGCGATACCGGCTGCGGAATAGCTCCCGAACATTTGCCGCGTGTGTTTGATCGATTTTACCGTGCCGAGTCGTCGCGCGGCTCCGATGGAGCAGGTCTTGGTCTGGCTCTGGTAAAATCCATTGTCGATCTCCACGGCGGATCCGCCACCATTCAGAGCCAGGTTGGTCACGGCACAACGGTCACGCTGCAATTTCCGAAGCAACCAGTCGGAACATAGGCATACTGCCTGTGAGACCAGCCCTGAAAGCTTTCGGGCGGTGCTATAGCCGGGATCGGCGATCCCGGCGTGGCAACGACACGACAAACTACTGGGATCATCGATCCCGGCTACAGCCAAAAATTCACCTTGCCAATTATTACAATTCTGTAATGATCTGCGCGGATCCGACTTTTCAAACTTAACCTGAATCCGCATGCTTAGAATTAATTTTCTCCGGCGAAGTGTTTCGCACCCTACTCTTCTCATGGCGGGTATCGCCTTGGTTAGTCTTGCCCTCAATCGTTCAATCCATGCGCAGGCTGCTACCGAGGAGGAGATTGTTGTCACGGCCGAGGAAGTGCCCAGCGCGTATGGTGCGCCTCCGGGACTTTCCCGCAGCCGCTTTTCCAATACAACGCAGGCATACGTGTTGCCGCCATGGGCGTTCTTCTTTGGCGAAATTTACGAGGGCCAAGGGTTCCGCCATGGGCCGCCCGATCATCTTTTCACTCAGGAGATCGAAATGGGTTTGCCCTATCGTTTTGGCGTCGCCGCGGAAACGAAGTTCGAGCGATTTAACGGTGGTGGCGGTGCCGAGACAGTGAGTCTGGAAGCACGCTGGGCGCTTGCTGATTGGAACAAGATTCCGCTCAATCCAACCCTTTTCGCTGAGTACAAATTCGGCGTCGGCACCATTCGCCATGAAGAAGGCCCGCCACCCCTTGCTGGAGAAGAGGAGGAAGAGAGCGGTCCGCCCAAAGTTCCCGATGCGTACGAATTTCGTTTGCTCCTCGCCCAGGATTTCGGCGAGCGCTTTGAGTGGGCCATGAACTGGTTCTTTGAAAAAGAGAATACCGGCGACCGTGGCCGCGAATGGGGTTTCTCCCAGAGCGTCATGACTCCCATTCTATTGCCTAACGAGCGCCTGAAAGTTGGCGTAGAAATGGAGTACAAAAATTTTACTGTCAAAGACACACGCGGCAATCCCGAGAACATTTTTGTGATTGGCCCAACTGTAGCATGGAAGCCGACAGCAAGTACGCGGCTTGACGTTTCGCCCTTGTTCGGCTGCACCGACGACTCACCGGTGGCTGATGTCTTTGTTGTTTTTTCCTGGCTCTTCGGCAACGAACGCGCCGAAGCCGAAGCGCCTGTGTCCTCGCGGTTCCGTTACTACTCCGACGTTGCCTTCGCCGACGGCGAGTCGGGAAAAGAAATGAAACAGGTCACGGTGGCGCCGTGTCCGCAATGGTACGCAGACTTCGAATGGAATGTGAATCTCTGGGAGACCTATGTTTTCACCAACACAGAGTACAATCCCAACCTTTGGCTGATAGATGTGGTTCAAAGTACGAGTGAAGGGAATCCTGTGCTCGGCACCTACGATAGATACATTGGTGGCGATCACGCCTGGGGCGGCGGCGGCGACATAAAATATTTCTTCTGCCGCTACTTTGGTGTGGGCGTTGAAGGATTTGCTTTGGACGCCAGCAAAAACGGCTTCGATATCTTCGAGGACCCGACGATCCCGATTTTTACTCGTGAAAGGATCAATCACGACTACACCATCGGCGCGGTTTTAGGAACATTTACATTGCGCTACCCAATCCCTTGCACTCGTTTTGCGCCCTACGCCTGGGCTGGCGTCGGCGCGATTTTCGGCGGCGGCGAAAGAGATGTCCTTCACACGCAGGGGCCGCCGGACGCGTTCGCGGTCCATGCCCAGACGGAGCACTTCGGTAGCGAAACCAAATTACTCGGCCAATTCGGGGCCGGTCTCGAATTCCGAATCGCGCGGCACTTCGGTTGGACTAACGACTTGAGTTTTGGCGTGATTGATGGGCCGAAAAATAATTTCGGAATATTCCGCACCGGCCTCAATTTCGCCTTCTAAGAATCTCTGAGGGTTCACGCCTCAGGACTGACAGCCCCGAAAGCGTTCGGGATTTGCTGAAGTGTAGCCGCAGCCCGGGTGGAGCGGGCTGCGGCTACAGTTTCTTGGCCATGCAACGCCGCCAAGTAACCCACGCGTCATCCCGAGCCGCGGAGACGGCGAGGGACCTCCCAAAAGCTGACTGATCACACAACGTACGTTTGCGTGATGCTTCGTCACTTTGTGCGGTCCTTCGCTCCGCTCAGGATGACCGCGCAGCTTGACCGCTTCGGATCACGTCGCTAGTTTCGCTGCGGAAAGGAGTTTGTTGGTGAAGACTGAGGTCTCGATCGAATACTGCGTCGTTTGAAACTACACGCCGAAGGCCGTCAGTTTGGCGGCCAAAATTCTCGAGCTCGGCGAGCGCATCAAGTCGCTCACCCTGATTCCCTCGAGTGGCGGCGCCTTCGAGATTCGCGCTAATGGCAAACTGCTCCATTCCAAACTCGACACCGGCGATTGGCCGGATTTCGACGCCATCGTCAAAGCAATTAAGAAAGCAAAATAGTTCGACACAGGTTTTTGTAATTCGGTGTTCGATGTTGGACGTTGGACGTTCGACGTTTTCTTCTTATGGGAGAGTGAAGGGTGCCTGGTGGCCCTCGCGGTCTTCAAAACCGCCGTCGCTGCGCAAGTGGCGAGGTAGGTTCGATTCCTATCCTCTCCGCTTATTTCTTCTAATCCCTAGCCGTTTCGCTGTGCGAAGCGTGCCAACGACCGCAGGGCGACGGCTGCAGCAACCGCAATCGGAAGGAGGTGAACCAGATGTCGCGTGAGCAGATTCGTAAACTCACTTCGCTTTCATCCTGCGCCGGGTGAGCTTCGAAATTGAGCCAACAGGCCCTGCGACAAGTTTTGCCGCAGCTTCCAATTTTATTAGACCGCAACGTGCTCGTGAGTTCGAAAACTTTCGACGACGCCGGCGTGTATCGCCTGGATCGACATCGCGCTCTTGTGCAGACAGTTGATTTTTTCACGCCCATCGTGGACGACCCGTTTTCTTATGGCCAGATCGCGGCGGCGAACTCGCTTTCGGACATTTTCGCGATGGGCGGGCGGCCGTTGACCGCACTAAATATCGTCGGATTTCCTGCTGATCTGGTGCCGCCAAGAGTGGTGTCTTCCATTTTGCGCGGCGGTCTTGCCAAGGCAGCCGAGGTCGGATGCGTGATTATCGGCGGCCATTCCATTCGTAATCCGGAACCCATTTATGGGCTTGCAGTCACGGGGGTCGTCGACGTTCGGCACGTAACGACGAACGCAAATGCGCGCCCCGGCGATCTCCTTGTGCTGACGAAACCGCTCGGCACCGGCATCGCGACGACAGCGATCAAACGGGAGATCGCTTCGCGCGCGCTTCGGAAAAAAGTGGTCGCGCTGATGTCGAAGATCAACACCGCTGGCGCTGAACTTGCAGAGCTTCGCCTTGTCCGTGCTGCCACCGATATCACCGGCTACGGATTGGTCGGGCATCTGGTCTCGTTGTGTCGCGCCAGTCGCGTCTCTGCCGATATCGATCCTGCCGCCGTGCCGATGATCAGCGAGGAGATCGGAGACCTCATTGAGCTGGGCTGCGTCCCGGAAGGAAGCCGTCAAAATCTTTTAGCCACAACGGTGGTCGTGGAT